>DATKEE010000489.1:0-3324 GCA_035544555.1 Candidatus Methylomirabilota bacterium | reverse complement strand
TTCTCGAATGCGCCCGCCAGTGCGGAACTCGCTCCGCCTGGCTGTAGTCACAATCGAGCGCCGATTGCCGGGAGGACATCCAGCCCATCGTTCCGAGCGGATCACGACTCCTTTCTCTCGGAAGGCCGGGCCGGGTTTGCCTGCTATTCAGAGGCGACCAACCAGTGGACGCTGTTTTTCAGCAGGGACTTGAAGGCCGCATGTTCATGAGCGCGGCCGTCATGACCCAGCGTGTTGCAGACGATCCGTCCCTTGGGATGCTCGACCGTCCAGACCACCGGGAAGGTTTTGTCCGTGCCGGGCTCCCTGGCTGTCGCCAGAACGTGGAGTTCCGGACCCTCCGCATCCGTCTCGAAACGGTAAAGTTCGTCCACGATGGTGAACTTTTCCGGAATGTCCTTCATGATCGGGTGGTCGCCATCCACCACGGTCACCTCGAATTCGCCCAACGGAGGGTGGCTGCGGGAACCGCCCCCGGCGAGGTTGCGGTTATACTCGGGCCAGACGCGCCAGTTGTACCAGAGCGAAGAATGAACGAGCATGAGCCCTTTGCCCTCGTCCAGGAAGTTGAAAATCGCCTTCCGCGTTTCCGGGTCCGGGATGGGTTTGTTGTTGCTCAAATAGAGCACGTCGATCTTCGCGAGGGCCGGCAGGATTTTGTCCGGGTCCTCGGTGTAGGAGACGGTTGCTCCCATCGCGCGGAGCGTTGCCGAGTCCGCCTGGTGCGTCCAACGTTCGAAATCGTGGTGCTGCCCGCCGCCCACGGTGAGAATGACGGGTCCCTTGGAGTCCGCGCCCGACGGAACGGGGACATCCTGCGCGGGCGTCACAAGGGGGGAAATGAGAAGCGAGAGGAGGAGGATGAGGGAAATTCTGGTTTTCATGACAGGTGGAGATTGACGAACGAGATCGTGCGCTGAGGCGGGGGGAAAATCAAGCAAGACCGGGCGAATCAAGATTAAGCCGTCCCGTCCGGTTTCGTGGGCTCGGAGCCTGTTTTAAAACAAGTGGCAGCGGACGTGAGTCCGCTCGGATTCTTCAGCGACTGGCGCCAAAAGTGAGCCGACTCACGTCGGCTGCTACTGAAGAGTGAATTTTCAAGATACGATCTCAGAGCGGCTTGACCCGGATGTTACGAAAGTGGATGCGGCTGTCGGGGTCATGCGCCTGGAAGGCGAACGTCCCGCTGCTCAGTTTCCGGTTGCCCCGGGCGTCGTCCGGCTCGGTGTATTCCACCACGGTTTTGCCATTGATCCGGATCTCGATGCGCTTCCCTTTGACGAGGATGTGGTATTCGAACCATTCGTTGTCCTTGTGGGGGGCGTCGTTCATGACGTCCTTCACGCCATACAGGCTGCCGGTCTTGCGCGGATCGCCATGCGTGGCGTTGACCTGGGCCTCGTAACCGACCGAGGGCCAGCCGGACTCCTGATAGCGAGTGTGAATGTAGATTCCCGAATTCGCCTTCGGATGCGTGAGCACCTCGGCCTTGAATTCGAAATCCTTGAATTTGGCGTCCTCGACCGGCCCGGCATAGAACAAATGACCGCGCGGGCCGTCCACGACGATCTGGCCATCCTCGACCTTGAACGAATCGGCGTTCTCACCCGCCTTCCAACCCTCGAGAGAGCGTCCGTCAAAGAGCGGAATCCAGCCGTCTTCCGCGGCGGCGGAACCGGAGACGAGGAGCATCGGCAGAACCGCGGCAAGGGTGATGGCCTGAAATCTTCCCAACGGAGACCGGGGGGACCCATAGTGTGATGATGTGAGTTTCATAGCGATACCGACGCTACCACGCATTCGCGTCGGGACAAGTGGAATGCGCCGCTCGGTTTCATGGATGAGCAGACGTCGAAGCGGAGGGCACGACGTTACGGTGTTCGATTCCGTGGCTGGGCATCCGAATCGCGCCTCCCATCCATGGCCCGCGAATCTCCCTGTGTTCAGCCTGTCCTGATCGGGCGCGTTTCGGACTTGATGCGCGGAGATGGGAACGGACAATGAACGGCATGATCAGCGTCAATCACACGTCCGGAGACGAATGGCAGGTGACGGTGGACGCGGGGGGCACCACACGGCATCGGGTGCGGGTCAGCGCGAACGATCTGGAGCGATTTGGCGGGGGGCGATCCGCGGAGGATCTGCTTGTGGAGAGCTTCAAATTCCTGCTGGAGCGCGAATCGAACACCTCCATCCTCACCTCCTTCGACCTCCCCGTGATCGGCCGCTACTTCCCGGAGTATGAGCAGGAGATCCGGAAGCGGCTGAATCAGGTGGGCTGATCGCCTGCGGGGATTTCAGGTGCTCCCGGAGGTCCTGCGGAGTGGCGCAGAATGGTGTGGCTGCCGGTTTGATGGTCCACTTCGTAGCCGAGCTTTCGGAAGGCTTTGGCCGCGTCCGCGCCGGAACAGACGGGCAGCCGGCTCATACCGGGACTTCGATGATTTCCTCGGTGATGCCGGCGGGGATCGGTTCGCCGTGTTTCTTGAGGCTGGCGAGGTATCCCTGGATGGCGTCATGGATGTTGGCCATCGCTTCATCGCGGGTCCTGCCCTGGGAGACGCAACCCGGCAGGGCCTGACATTGCGCGATGAACATGCCGTCCTCGTCAGGCTCGATGAACACTCGGAATTTCATGGCGTCACGGTAGCCATTCCCTCCCTGTTCCGCAACGCATAACCCCGTGGGGGTCGGGGTCGGACCGGGACAAATTATTCTCCCTCAATGCGTAGAGGAAAGTTCGAGGCTTGATCCGGGGCTTTAGAGCGTGGTCGTCGGCGTAGAGGTTCCAGGCGAGGCTGAACTGTTTGAGGTTGCCCAGGCAGTGGATGTCCTCGGCCTGTTGTTTGACACCGCGAAGGGCCGGCAATAAGAGCGCCGCCAGGATGCCGATGATCGTGATGACGACGAGCATCTCGATGAGCGTGAAGCCCGCGATCCGCGTTATCTGATGCGGGGACTCAACGAAGGCGCTCATTTGGATCCTGAGTTGACGGGGAGCCCAAGATCGCCGTGGTGCCGGCGTTGGGCCAGCCACAGGACGGGAAGCGATAGCAGAAGAAGGCTCAGTGTTGACGGCTCCGGGATGACGGCACGGAGGGAGAAGGATTCCAGACCGATTAAAGGAGCATGGATCGTTCCGGCCCCCGTTTCATGGCCCGCAATCAGTTGAAAAGCCGGGGATTCGCCATATCCTCCCAACCCTTGCTGCTGAGCCTCTTCGTAAGTGCCACCCAGTGGAACATACCAGGCACGCACTTGGGCCCACACCAAGGTTCCACTAATTACATTTCTGGCCTCCACCTGAGAATCGCTTCCAAAAGC
>DATKEE010000488.1:0-4387 GCA_035544555.1 Candidatus Methylomirabilota bacterium | reverse complement strand
CGATGGCTTTGGCGATTTCCTTCCGGTTGTCGGGGTTCGACGAGAAATGCGTGGCATCGACGATAGATTTGAAGAGGGCCTTGAAGGTGTTGGGGTGGGTGTCGGTGAATTCCTTCGAGATGGCGAAGGCGCAGCAGGGGTGGCCGTCCCACAGTTCCTTGGTGAGTTTGAAGATGAAGCCGACGTTCTCATAGACGGCGCGCTGGTTGAACGGATCGGGGGCGAGGTAGCCGTCCACGTTGTCGGCCTTGAGATTGGCGACCATTTCGGGCGGTGGAACGACGCGGATCTGGACGTCCTTGTCGGGGTGCACGCCGCCTTCGCCGAGGTAATAGCGGAGGAGGTAATTGTGCATCGAGTAGGTGAAGGGCACGCAGAAGCGGAAGCCCTTCATGTCGGCGGCCTCCTTCACGCCCTTGTGTTTGTTGGCGAGGGTGATGGCCTGGCCGTTGATGTTTTCGACGGCGGGCATGTAGAAGGGAACGGCCTGCGAACCGGCGCCGAGGGTGATGGCCAGCGGCATCGGACTGAGCATGTGGGCGGCATCGACCTCCTTGTTGATGGCCCAGTCGCGGACCATCGCCCATCCGGCGGCGCGGCGGACCTTCGCGTTGAGCCCGTGCTTTGCATAGAAGCCCATCGGTTCGGCCATGATGATGGGCGTCGCGCAGGTGATGGGAATGAAGCCGATGCTGAGGTCCTTCTTCTCGATGGCGCCCGTGGGATCGGCGGCCATGGATTTGGCGGTCGCCAGCGGAAAGAGCGAGCTGATCGCGGCCGCGGCGGTGCTTTTGCCGACGATCCGCAGAAACGCGCGCCGTTCCATGTCGTTGGGGAAGATGGCGCGCATGACGGCGTTTTCGACAACGCGCGACATCACGTCGTCCGTCGTGCGGCGGGTTGCGGGCGCCGGGGACTCGTGGGATTGGCCTTGCGGTTCGTGATGGTTGTGCGCGGGGTCGGCGCACGTTTCACCGGGGCAGAAATGTTCCATTCCCACGAAGTCGGAGGACTGGCGGGATTCGTAGTCGCGGCGGACGTCGCCCATCGGGTCGGTGGATTGGCCGATGGGAGCGTGCACGTGGGGATCGGCGGCGATGGAGTGATCGGGATCGAACGGGTCGTTGAGGAGGTTATGGTTCATGGCAGTGTGGTGTTGGGTTGGATTGGCGGGCTCGGATGCAAAGTGGATTGAGGGTTCAGGCGCGAGTGGCGAGCGCGCGGACCGGCGCGGATGGACTGTTGCGTGGCGATGGTTGCAAGGGGGTGGATTCAGATTCCGGGGATGCGGGAATGCCGGGACCGCCCCGCGCGGGTTTGTCGGCGGACGGGCGATGATGGGCGCGTTCCTCGAGGAAGGTGATGAGGTGTTCGCGCAGGCGGTAATACGCGGGGTCGTCGAGCAGTTGACCGCGCGCGCGCGGGCGGGGGAACGGGATTTCGAGAATGTCGCCGACTTCGGCGGCGGGACCGTTGGTCATCATGACGACGCGGTCGGAGAGGAAGATGGCTTCATCGACGTCGTGAGTGATCATGAGGGCGGTCTTGTGGTCGCGGCTCCAGAGGTCGATGAGGATCTGTTGGAGTTCGAAGCGGGTGAGGGAATCGAGCATGCCGAAGGGCTCGTCGAGGAGGAGCATTTTGGGGGAGAGCGCGAAGGCCCGGGCGATGCCGACGCGCTGGCGCATGCCCTGGGAGAGTTCGCCCGGGCGTTTGTGGAGGGCGTCGCCGAGGCCGACGAGGTGGAGGTAGTATTCGGCGATCTGACGGCGTTCCTCGCGGCTGGCGGTGTAGAAGACCTGATCGACACCGAGGCGGACGTTGTCGTAGGCGCTGAGCCATGGGAGGAGGCAGGGCGATTGAAAAACGATGCCGCGGTCGGGTCCGGGGCCGGTGAGTTCGCGGCCGGCGAGAATGATGCCGCCGCCGGTGATGTCGTTGAGGCCGGCGGCCATGGAGAGGACGGTGGATTTGCCGCAGCCGGAGTGGCCGATGATGGAGACGAACTCGCCTTTGCGGACGTTCAGATTGAAGTCCTGGACGATGACGGCGGGGCCGTTGGGCGTCGGGTAAACCTTCGTGAGTTTGGAAAGGATCAGGTAATCGTTCATGAGTCGATGCGGATGCGGACCTCCTTGACTTCGTTGCGGCGGCGGGGCGGGCGTCGTGGAGAGAAAATGGACGGGCGCAGGGTGAGGTCCTCGGGTTCGATGTCGGGGAGGTGGAGTTTTCTGGTGACGACCGTTTCCGGGCGCCGGCCCGCGCCGACCAGGAAGTCGAGCAGGGTGCGGCGGAGCTGGCGGTAGCAGGGTTCCTGGTTGAGGGTTTTGCGATCGCGCGGGCGGGGCAGATCGACGGAGACCTGGGGTCCGAGAGTCGCGGCGGGTCCGGCGGTGAGCGGGATGATGCGGTCGGCGAGCAGGAGGCCTTCATCGACGTCGTTGGTGATCATGACGACGGTTTTTCGGGTCTGGCGCCAGATGGCCTCGAGTTCGGTCTGGAGAGTGGCGCGGGTGAGGGCGTCGAGGGCGCCGAGAGGTTCGTCGAGCAGGAGAATCCGCGGTTCCATGGCGAGGGCGCGGGCGAGGGCGACGCGCTGTCGCATGCCGCCGGAGAGTTGCCCGGGTTTTTTGTCGAGCGCGGCGGAGAGGTTGACGAGTTTCAGGAAGGCGAGGACGTGGTCGCGTCGTTGCTGGGCGGACGCGTGTTTGAGGCACTGATCGACGGCGAGGGCGACGTTGTCGCGGACGCTGAGCCAGGGGAGGAGCGAGTAATTCTGAAAGACGAGGGCGCGGTCGGGACCGGGTCCGGTGATGGGTTGGCCGCGCAGGAGGACCTGGCCGTGGTCGGGTTGGATGAGGCCGGCGATGAGGGAGATGAGCGTGGTTTTGCCGGCGCCGGAAGAGCCGACGATGGCGACGAACTCGCCCTCTTCGATGCGAAGATTGACGTCATGCAGGACCTCGGTGCGTCCGGCGCCGTGGCCGTAGCTTTTGGAGACGTGATTGAGTTCGAGCAGAGACATGGGAGAGTGATGAGTGATGAGTGATGAGTGATGAGTTTTGAAGGAGGGGTTAGCGGATTGAGGCTCCGTCGAAACTGACGGCCTTCTGAATGAGCATCATGGTCCGGTCGAGGACGAAGCCGATGAGGCCGACGGTGAAGACGGCGACCATGATCTGGGCGAGGGTCTGGCTGCTGCCGTTCTGGAACATGTCCCAGACGAATTTTCCGAGGCCGGGATTCTGGGCGAGCATCTCGGCGGCGATGAGGACCATCCAGCCGACGCCGAGGGAGAGGCGCAGGCCGGTGAAGATGTAGGGCAGGGCGGAGGGGAGAACGATGGTGCGGATCTTCCGGAACCAGCCGAGTTTCAGGACGCGGGCGACATTGAGGTAGTCGTTGTCGATGGAAGCGACGCCGACGGCCGTATTGATGAGGGTGGGCCAGAGCGAGCAGAGCGACACGGTGACGGCGGAACTGATGAAGGATTTGGCGAACAGGGGTTCCTCGGGATTGTAGAGCGCGCTGACCAGGATCATGACGATGGGGAGCCAGGCGAGCGGGGAGACGGGTTTGAAGATCTGGATGAACGGATTCAGGGCGGTGTTCAGCGTTTTGCTCAGGCCGCACAGAATGCCGAGAGGCACGGCGACGAGGGAGGCGATGAGAAAGCCCGCGAACACCGTCTTCAAGCTGGTGAAGATCTGGTCGATGTAGGTGGGTTTGGCGGCGTACTTGCGGTCCTTCCATTCACGATCCGGAAAGCGCTCGAGAAACTCCTGTTTGCGCTCGGCCTGGCGTTCGTTGAACTCGGTGGCCTTGCGGCGTTCGTCCACGTGTCCGGCCCAGAGGTTTTTGGTCTCCGTCCAGACGGCGGCCGGGCCGGGGAGGGAACCGAAGCTGACCTCGACGGATTTGGCGACGGAAGACCAGATGCCGAGGAACACGACGAAGGCGAGGATGGGGACGCCGATGTTGAGGAGAATGCCTCGGATTTGTTCGTCGAGATTCTCGCCGCGGATGAGGCGGAGGATGGGCACGAGAAACGAGAGGCCGCATTTTTCCAGGGCGTGGATGAATCGGTTCATTCGGGTCAAGGGACGGTGATGTTCGGGTTGGTCGTGCAAACGTGCGCCGCTCGCCCGCAGGCACGGGGGATTGCGGAGCGGCGTTGATCGGTTCAGTCCTTCAGACCGACGGCGAATTCGCGGAGATAGGCGTTGGGCGACCGGCCGTCGTAGGTGATGCCGTCAATGAACTCATCGGTGGGCGGCCGATAACCATCGGTGGCGGGGACGTCGTCGGGCGTCAGTTCACCGTCCTCGATGAGGAGTGCGGCGGCTTCGCGATAGACATCGGGCAGATAAACGGACTTTGCGGTTTC
>DATKEE010000487.1:0-6194 GCA_035544555.1 Candidatus Methylomirabilota bacterium | reverse complement strand
TTGTTTCTTCAACGGTGCGGTGGTTTGCGCGAGTTTGTCCAGAGCCGCGTCGATGTCGGGCAGGTTGGAATTGGATTGCGGCAGCAGCGTGAAGCCGGAGGAATCGAAGCGGAGCGTCTGCCGGCCGAGGGCGAAGGCGCGGGCGGTCTGGTCCGGGTCCTCATGGCCGAGATGGGCGAGCCCGGAGAGGAGGACGCGGCATTCACCGGCAAGTCCATTCAAGGCGTAGTACTGGATGGGCGCGCGCACGGGTTGTTCGAACGAGGGACCCAGATGCCGGAGCAGCATCTTCTGGAGGGCGTATTCAAAGAGATCGATCTGGCGGTCGGACTCGATGATATGGCGGACGAGGGCGCGGAACTCATCGTATTGCGCGGGGGAAAGCTGGCGCAGCGCGGGCAGCGCGAGTTCGACCAGGGGCAGGCGGGCCTGTGTTTCCAGATGGGTCACGGCGTCCTTGCATCGTTTGACCTCATTCCAGACCGCGGCCGGGGCGCTGGATTCGAGCGCAGTCAATTGCGCCTCACGGGCGGATGGTTCCGGGCTGAGCAGGAGAGCGTACACGACCGCGGTGGCGCGCAGCGGTTCGTGCACCGCCTCGGCGAGCAGAACGGGGAGGGATGCGAGGAGTTGAACCGCAAAGTCGAGATGGCCGGCTTGCGGCGCGCCGATGGAATCGAGCATCTGCGACGCGTTGAACTCCGCCTGGCCGGCAAGCGGCGCGCCGACGAGATCTGCCATTTGGGGAGGGGAAACATAGGCAGGCGGACGAGGCGAGGAGGAAGCGGTGTCCGTTGAGGAGACGGGTATGGGCGGAGGGGCGTCCAGTTTGGGGAACGTGCCATCGAAATACGGGTCCAGGAGGCGGATGCGTTCCTCGAGGGGCGGGTGGGTGGCCATGTGCTGGACCCAGCTTCTGGAGAGCGCATTGCCGAAGAACATATGGCTGGCTTCCTCGGCGTGGGACGTGAGGAGACGGGAACCGCGACTGAGGCCGCCGATCTTTTTCAGGGCGCCGGCCAGCCCCTGGGGATTGCGGGTGAACTGGACGGCCGCGGCGTCGGCCAGATATTCGCGCTGACGGGAGACGGCGCTCTTGATGAGCCGCCCGAAGAAGGAGCCGATGGAACCGATCAGAAGCAGCGCGAGACCGAGAACGAGGAAGATCAGGGCCGCGCGTCCGTCGGTGCTGCCGCGGGACCGGCGATGCCGCGAGCCGGACATGGCATAGAGGAGGCCCTTGCCGAGGAGGGCGATGCACAGGATGCCGTGAACGATGCCGATGAGGCGGGTGTTCAGTTTCATGTCGCCGTTCAGGATGTGGCTGAACTCGTGGGCGATCACCCCCTGCATTTCGTCGCGCGAGAGAAGTTTCATGGCGCCACGCGTGACGCCGATGGCGGCGTCCGAGACCGATGCGCCGGCGGCGAACGCATTGATGCCGTCCTCCTCGCGCAGAACGAACAGATCGGGGACCGGTGTGCCGGAGGCGATGGACATTTCCTCGACGACATTGAGGAGACGGCGTTCGTCGGGGTCGTCGGTCTGCGGGTTCAACCGGCTCCCGCCCATGAGAACGGCGACGACGCTGCCGCTGTGGCCCACGGCGTACATCTTGTAGAAGCTGGCAATGAGGATAAAGCCGAGTGTGCCGGTGGCGGTGGCGGAGATGGCCAGGGGATTCCAAAGCCAGCGCCAGTCGCTGCCGAGACGGTCGATGGGGGGGCGGAGGAAGATGAGGGCGATGACCAGATAGATCGCGAGGGTGATGAAGAGGACGGCGAGCGCGAAGTAAATGATCAACCACTTCGTGCGTTTGCGCGCCTCGTCCTGTCGGCTGAAAAAGTCCATGGAAAGCGAATGGAAAGGAACGCCGGGCGCGGGTTGTGGCAAATCACCCGGCACCCGATGCGGGAACAGGGAACGGACGGTCTGGAGAGGCGATCCTCATCCCGGCGTGTGTTTCCATGCTCCGGTTCAAGAGAAGCTCACCTTGGGGGGGTCCTTCTCGGCCTCGTTTTCCACGACAAAGAGTTCGGCGGCGGAGAAGTTGAAGGAGCCGGCGACGATGTTGATGGGGAAGGTTTCGCGCTTGGTGTTATAGACCATGACGGAGTCGTTGTAGGCCTGGCGGGCGAACGAGACCCGGTTTTCCGTTGAGGTGAGTTCCTCCATCAGACTGGCCATGTTCTGGTTGGCCTTGAGGTCGGGGTAGGCCTCGGAGAGCGCGAACAGGCGTCCCAATGTGCCCGTGAGGATGGCCTCGGCGCCGGCGAGTTGTTTCATGGCGCCGGCGTCGCCGGGGGATTGGGCGGCCTTGGCATTGGCGTTGGCGGCCTGATTCCGGGCTTGGATGACCGCCTCGAGCGTTTCGCGTTCGTGCTTCATGTAGCCCTTCGCGGTCTCGACGAGGTTGGGGATGAGAGCGTAGCGCCGCTTGAGCTGGACGTCGATCTGCGCGTAGGCGTTTTTGAAGCGGTTGCGCAATCCGACGAGCTTGTTGTAAGCGCCCACGACGTAGGCGATGAGACCGACGGCGATCACCCCGACGACGATGAGAATAATAATGAGGGAGGGCAGCATGGGATTCCTTTTGTTGAGTTGGTCTAAACTCTGAAAAATGCGGCGGCGAGGCAATTATTTATTGGCGGGCAATTTGTAGGTGTCCGGGTGGTGGAGTCTTCTGATGCTGGCTGGTGGGAGTGGGGGATGGCAAAGGGCAAAGGGCAGAGGGCAGGGTGGCCGCGCTCCTGTTTGGGGGGTTCAATCGAGGAATCCCCGGGCTTTCAACCAGAAGAGAAGATTCTCCGCCCACGGATGGGCCTTGTCGAACGGGGGTGAGTCGGCGAGGCCGATGCCGTGGCGGCCCTGCTCGAAGACGTGGAGATCGAACGGCACGCCGGCGCGATTGAGCGCCGCGGCGAATTCGAGGCTGTTGACCGCCTTCACACCCTTGTCCTCCCATGTATGCCAGATGAAACAGGGGGGCGTGCGATCCGTCACCTGCCTTTCGTTGGAGAGCAGGGCGATGAGTTCCGGATCGGGATCGCGACCGAGAAGATTGTTTCGAGAACCCGTGTGCGTGTCCGGTCCCATGGTGATGACGGGGTAGCAAAGTATTCCCAGATCCGGACGGCTGCTGACTCGTTCGATGGGATCGGACGAATCGCGGTCGCCGTCCTCGAAATGCGTGAGGAGGGTGGACGCGAGATGCCCCCCGGCGGAGGAACCCATGATGCCGATGCGATCGGGATCGAGGTCCCAATCCCCGGATCGGGCGCGCACCGTGCGAAGGGCGCGGGCGGCGTCCTGGAGCATGGCGGGATGACGATAGCCGTGTGTGCCGAGTCGATATTTGAGCACGAATGCGGAGATGCCGTGGCGGTTCAGCCAGAGCGCGTAATCGCGCCCTTCATGCGGGGCGAGACGGCCGTAGCCCCCGCCAGGGCACACGACAATGCCGGCGCGGGTCCGGTTGGGGCCGTCCGGTACGTAGGGGGTCAATGTCGGGATGTCGTGGTCCTCCTTGCCGAGGGCGCCGGGTGCGCCGCCGGGCCAGAGTGGAATCGGTTCGTGAGACTGCGCGAAGGCCATTAGGGGGATCGCGAGCAGGAGCGGGCAGAGAAGGGAGAATCGATTCATGAGGACGGAGGATAGTGCGTCGGGGAGCATTTGCAATCCACCGGGAGTGTGGATTGCGGCGGAGGAGCGGCCCTTTTGGCAGGCTCAACGCCAGGCGGATTTCAACACCCAGAGTTGGAGATCTCCACGGTGGATCACGCCTTCCTTCACCACCAGATCCAGCGCGCGCGACGGGCCGGTGGGAAACACCAGGCTGGAAATCACCGTTTCACCGTCATTGACGAAGACCTCGATCGAGGAGGTGTCCGCGTAAAGACGCAGATTCAGGCGCCCGTCAATCAACCGAATCGGCGCGTTGAACACGGCGGGAAACTGATCGCTGAAATCCACTCTTCCGGAATGGCGACGATCCAGCGAAAGCCGGCCCCGCGGCACATCAACCCGCACGGTGACGGCTTCGCCCGCGCCGGTTCGCAACGCGAGATCAAACACCGCGTCCGGTCCGGGCGCCACCTCCATCTCCAGTTCGAAGGGTTCCTGCGCCGGATCGGCGAACGCGGACAGATCGATTGCGCCCGACGCCTCGCGAATCCGGATTTGCTCACGGTCGCCGCGGAGGCGCTTCAATTCGTGCACCGGGGTCTGGATCAATCGCAGATCCCCCTCGACCGGTCTCAGGCCGAGCGAACGGGGAACGGACATGGCGCCGCGCCAGGGCGAGGTCGGAACGTCGTTCGCATATTGCCAGTTGCTCATCCAACCGAGCCACAAACGGCGGCCGTCACGTTCTGGCACGTCGCTCCACGACACCGCTGCGTAGAAGTCCTTCCCGTAATCCACCCAGTTGACGGATTCGCCCGCGGGCTTTCGAGCCTCCCCGGAGAACAGGATGTGGTCCACGTTGATGTGTCCCCAACCGCCGGTGTGCCGGTCGATGATTTGCAGGCGGGCGGTTTGTCCGCGCAGGTCGCCGACGTCCCATGAATGCCAGTCGAGGCGTTCATCATCACGACCGGTGGCGGTGCGGACACTCTCCCCGTCCACGAGGAGCGACATGCCGGTTTCGCCCGGATGGCGCCCGCCGCCGATGAGAAAGTTCACGTGGGGCATTTCAATCGTGAACTCCGGCGAGGTGAGTGTCCCGGTCGTGGCGTCTCCGCGGAGAAAGGTATTCACCAGGCCGCGGCCTCGGAATCCGGTCACCGCCTGTTGACCGTCCAGCGTTCCGTTCGCGGGCATGTCGCCAAACGCGTCGCCGTCGGCCACCCAGTCACCGTAGTCGTCACCTTCAAAGTCCATGAAGACATGTTCGCCGGACGGCGGTTGGAGGGAGGCGGCTTCAGCCGGCGGATCCTCCACGAAGGTTTCGCCATCGAACTCCCCGACGAAATACTGGCAGCCGGAACCGCCGGCCACGCTTTCACCGCCGATGTTGACGATGAGCACCCATTTCTCGAGACGGCTTCCTTCGATTCGCAGGGGGAAGAGGTCCGGGCATTCCCAGATGCCCTTCACCGCGCCGGCGGGGCCGAACTCGCTCAAGAGGGTCCAGTCCCGGAGATTGGGGGAACCATAGAATCGGACCTTGCGATCCACGGGCATCGTGACAGTCATCACCCATTTTTCGGTCGGCTCGTGCCACAGGACCTTGGGATCGCGAAAATCGCGGGCGCCAATATCGAGCACCGGATTGCCCGCGTATTTCGTCCAAGTGCGCCCCCGGTCGGTGCTGAAGGCGATGTGCTGGTTTTGAAGGGGCCGCTCCGTGTAATGTCCGGTGTAAATCGCGACCAATGGCGGTTCGGCGTTGCCGCCAAAACCGCTGGTGTTGTTCCAGTCCACCACGGCGCTGCCGGAAAAGATCATGACGCCGTCCTCCTCGTATAACGCCACCGGCAGATGTTCCCAATGGACCATGTCCGGACTGGCCGCGTGGCCCCAGCTCATGTGACCCCATTTGTCCCCAAAGGGATTGTATTGATAGAACAGGTGATACTCGCCGTCGTAGTACACCATCCCGTTCGGATCGTTGATCCAGTTCGACTCGGGACTGAAGTGAAATTGAGGGCGATACGGCTCGGTGAAGTAGTCGGCGGGGCGCTCCGCCATGGCGGCGACCGGCGGACGTGAGGAAAGGCAACCGCCGGCCAGCAGGGCGGTGAGGCAAGCGGCGGCCAGAATGGCGGGTGAAGTATTCACAATGGCGGACGCGAGTGGCGATGTTTTCATGAGCGCTTGGTTTGTCATCATTCGATCCCCAGTTTTTTGTGCATTTGTTCGAGGGGCACTCCCTTGGTTTCCGGCACCATGAATTTCACCCAGATCAACTGCAGCACCATCATGCCGCAGAAAAAGAGGAAGACGTAACCCGGGGCGAAGGCGGTGACCATCCTGGGAAAGACCGTGGTCAGGAGCGCGGCGAAGAACCAGTGCGTGAAACTGCCCAGCGCCTGGCCCTCGGCGCGATGCCGGTTCGGAAAGATCTCCGAGATCAACACCCAGATCACCGCTCCCTGTCCCACCGCGTGAGCGGCGATGAACGCGAAAATGCAGACCGGAACAATCGAAAAGTGCCCGCTGAAAAACGCCCACGAGGTCAGTCCAAGCGACGC
>DATKEE010000486.1:0-10327 GCA_035544555.1 Candidatus Methylomirabilota bacterium | reverse complement strand
CGTGGAAAGATAGTCGGACACCGGTTCCCACCAGGCGGCCCGCGCGGACTCCGCCTCCTGCCAGGAACCGGGAGTGGTATCGAGTTCGTGCCAGCGCCCGTCCGCGTAATAGATCGTCCAGGCGTGGGCATCGCGCATCCGGACCACGTAGCGTTGCTCCCGGGGACTGAATTCCCGAACGGCATAGCCGGTCACGTAACGCGCGGGAATGCCGGCCTCGCGCAGGAGCAGCACCGTCGCGCTGGCAAAGTATTCGCAATGACCCTCCCGGAGTTCGAGAAGAAACCGGCTCAGGGGCGAAACCGTATCGAAGCTCAATTCCCGCGGCAGCGAAAGAAACGTCGTGTAACGAAAATGCTCCTCGAAAAACGCGCGGATCGTCGCAATGGCCTCTTCCGGTTTGAGGTTGTGAAGACCGAGATCATCCGCGATGCGCTGGAGGGCAGCGTCTTCATTTCGAGGGATACGGAGGTCTTCGATCCCGGGCGGGCCATCGATGGATTGTCCCGGGTGAAATCGCGCGCGGTAATTCACCCAGTCCGGCCCGCCGAAGACCCTGAACGTGCCCAGCCGGTTGGTGGCGAGATCCTTGACGGGGAGTCGATCCAGTTCAAACGCGCCGTGGGGGACCGCCAGGAGGCGCAGTCCCTCCCCCAGCCGGGTGGAGATGCGCACCCCGTCGTAATCCTCCGGTTCGGGAAGCAACTCCCATTCGTCGCTGTAAGCACTCGATGGAACGCGAGCGAATTGCGGCCGGGTGGCCAGCCAGTAACCGCTGTTGTAGAGCGTGTAGGATGTCTGCCGCAGCAATCCGGGGGGACGCCCGCTGAAGAAGGGATCAATCCTCAGGGTGATGGCGCCGGAAAGTTTCAACCGGCCGATCCGGCCGATGGCGGTCCGGCTTTCGTAAGGATCGGTCAGTTCCCCGGTTCCTTGCGCGATGCGGGAGGCGTAGCGGCGTTCCAGGACCTTCTGCATCCGGCTCAAGAGACCCGAGCTCTGATATCCGACCGCGATGATGACGGCGAACAAGGCCAGCCAGGCCGGTGCCGGAAATCGTCTGGCCCGCGCCGTCCACAAGGTCCACCCCAGGAGAACCGCGTTGCCGGCGTAGAAAAGCAACGTCTCCCGATTCGAGACGCTGGTTGCCAGCAGGCAGGCGCCGAAGTAGGGATAGGTGACATTGATTTCGCGGATTCGCTGTTCCGGGGTCATCCAGGAGGGCAGGGGCCAGAAGAACACTCGCAACGGGATTCGATCGTGGGTGCTGTACACCTGCCCCGCGACCATCGGAAAGAACACGATGGGCAGCCAGGGGAAGAGGTAGAGATCCAGATCCGTCCGCTGCGAGACCGACATCGCGTAAACCGCGTCGCCCAGCAACAACGAGAGCGAAAGTTTCCACAAGCGTCCGAAGTCGTCGTCTCCGAGTTCCCAGCGCCAGCCCATGGCCCGGGATCCTTCGAGCACCAGGGCCATGACGGCGCCGACGAGGGGAATGCCCGTCTGCCATCCCCAGAACAGAAGGCAGGCGCCCAGCAGGAGCGGCGGCGTCTTCATAGACGGGCAAGCCCCTCCTCGACGCGTCCGGTTTCGAGCACGTGGAATCGTTCGGGTCGGTATCCGGTTTGCGCGATGTCACCGGCGCGCCCCGGTTCGGCGAGCACCATGACGAGCAGTGGGATTTCCGCCGCCTCGAGCCGCCGGACGAGCTTCTGACGTTCCCCGTCCCATGCGAGCAGGATGCAGATGCACCCGCTGACGCGGGCCACGTGTTCCGCGACGAGATGTTCGAGGGAGTGGAAGGGTCGTTCCCGGCAGACCTGGACGGAGGCCAGGATTTCAAGGATTTGATCCGTGTGGGCAAGCCCCCGGCCGGAGGTGAAGTGATACGCCTCGGTGCCCACGAACATCAGGTCGAGGAGCGAGTCCTGTGTTTGCAACGTGCAGGCGAATGAGGCGGCCACGGAGATCGCCTCCTCGAACACCTCCGAATCGCCCCTGGCCAGGAAGGTGTCAAGGACCAGCGCATGGCGCACGAAGAACTCGTCCTCATATTCCTTGACGATGGGTTTTCCCATGCGGGCCCAGCTCCGCCAGTGAACATGCCGCACGGGATCTCCGGGGCGATAATCCCGCAGCGACACGAATTCCTCCGATTCACCCACCGTGGAGGCGAGCGCGACACCGCCGTGCTGGTACTTCATGCTCCCCGGGAGGGTGAAGGCGGGCAGGGGATAGCGGCGGGGGAGAACAGGCAGGGACTGCGGCAGCGGCACACGGGAAAAGGCGCGCAGCAGGTTGAAGGGATCCGGGCGCGCCAGGCTCAGTCCGGTGAAACGCAGCGGTCCCCGCAACAAGGGCACGATCTCGACGGCCATCTCCACCTCGCCCCGGGGTGGAAGGACGGGCACCGCGCGCTCCCGAAACCTTCCCCGATGACGCTGGGTGGCAAGCCAGCGCCAACGCGACACACCCAGCCAACGGGACAGCCAACTCCGCTCCGCCTCCCCGGGTTCGGATTGTTCGATGAATTCCCGCAGGGTGGGACGTGGATCCACCAGGTTCTCGAGAAGGAACAGGCCGGCCTGGGGCTTGGAGGTCCGATTGACGAGACGCACGCGATAGGTCAGCGGGACGCCGACACTGCCGTAGCGCGGGAGCTGGCGTTGGGCGCCGAACTTTGCGGTCCAGACCAGGCTGAAGGCGATGGAAAAGGCGAGCAGGCAGAACAACAACGCGAATACCTGGTAGGCCAGCGTTCGCGTCGTGTCCACACCGACCATCGCGGCGAGCACCAGACCGGTGAAGACGAACTGTCCGCCGTTGGTGAAGCGCCGGCGGATCCAGTACTGGACATCCGAGATGATCCTGTAGCAGCGATAGAGGAGGCGTTTGCTCACAGGCGGGGCGGGCATGGGCGTGCGCTTGCGCCCGGACCGGACATGACGGATTGGGAATTCACGGGCGGGCGATTACTGGACCGGTTGCGGCAGGGTTCGCCATCGGACCACCCGATCCTCCTCGAGCACAATCTCGGCGCGGACGTAACTGCGCGATTGATAATCGCGATCCAGAAAACGTTCGAGAAAGATGCCGCCAGCATGATGCACCTCGCGAAACGACCAATACCGGGACTCCTCGAGCCAGGAACCGTGGTACAACCAGGTAACCGTGCGGCCCTGTTCCGTCTCGCTCACCAGCACCTCCCCGGGTTTTCCCCAGGCGATGTACACCGCGTCGCTGCTCATGCCGACCTTGATCTGGCCCTGATCGACGAGCTTTTGGTCTTCGAGCGACAGCGCCTGATAGGCCGCCGCCCTTTCCTGTCGGCGGGATTCCATGGTGGAGGTGGCGCAGGCGGTCACGGACAGGAGGATGACGATGGCGGGAAGAGGCGTGAACTGATACAGGCGGTGCGGCGCGATCATGGGAGCGAGGCTTGGTTCAGGCGGATACCATACGCCGACAAACGAATTGAAGTAAAGCCGTCGTGCGACTAAGGTTTTGCCCGTCTATGGCTGAAAACACTCAAGGACCAGGCCTTACGTGGCTTTATTTCGCGCTGATGACCGTGGCTTCGTGGGGACTGTACGGCGTGCTTTTGCACACCGGACAGCTTCACATGAGCGCGGGCGGCGGGGACGCGACCGTCGCCCGGTACAAGGCATTTCTGTTTGTGGGGCTGGCTTATTTTCTGACCGCGGTTCTGGCGCCGCTGGGATTGTTGATGTTGAAGGGTGAGGCCTTCACCGCCTACAACGCCAGGGGCATGGGCTGGTCGTTGGTCGCCGGAACAGCCGGGGCCATTGGCGCCTTCGGAGTGCTGCTGGCCTTTGGCGCGCGCGGCACTCCGCCCGTTGTGATGTCGATCATCTTTGCGGGGGCGCCCATCGTCAACGCCGTGGTCTCCCTTCTCCTGCATCCGCCCGCGGAGGGCTGGCGGGGGATGAACGTGAAATTTCTGGCGGGGATTGTTCTGGCGGCGGTCGGCGCCTACATGGTGGTGAAGTTCAAACCCAATCCCGCCCCCGCGAAACCGCCCGCGGTCGCCACCCAGGCCGCGGCTCCCGGGGGAGCCCGCTGAGAGACCGTGGAGGCGGAGGCCGGCCCTCCGCGAGCCGCGCTGCCGCCATGGGAGACGCCTTGTTCCGCTCACGCCACGAACTCGCCGCCTCGCAACTCGATCAACTGCGCGCGCTGTTGACGGAATTGCTCCCGGCCAATCGGTTTTACGCCCGCAAACTTGGGGATGCGGGGGTGGGGTTTGATGTCGCCTCGCTGGCGGATTACGAGCGGCGGTTTCCTCTGACGACCAAGGCGGAATTGGTGGAGGACCAGCGGCTGGCTCCGCCTTACGGCACCAACCTGACCCATCCGCTCGAATGCTACACGCGCTTCCATCAGACGAGCGGCACCACCGGCGCGCCGCTGCGCTGGCTGGATACACCGGAAAGTTGGGACTGGATGGTTGGGAGCTGGACGGAAGTGTTCAGGGCGGCGGGGGCCACACCGGCCGACCGCGTCCTGTTCGCCTTCTCGTTCGGCCCGTTCATCGGATTCTGGCTGGCTTACGAGGCCGCCGAGCGCCTGGGTTGTCTCTGCGTTCCCGGTGGCGGCATGAGCAGTTCCGGCCGGCTTCGCCTTCTGCTCGACAACGCCATCACGGTGCTTTGTTGCACGCCCACCTACGCGCTGCGCCTGGCCGAGGTCGCCGCGGAGGAGGGGTTCGATCTCAGCCAGGGAACTGTCCGCACCCTTGTTGTCGCCGGTGAACCGGGCGGCAGCATTCCCGCAACGCGCGCGCGGATCGAGTCGCTTTGGCCGGGCGCCCGCGTATTCGATCACCACGGGATGACCGAAGTGGGTCCGGTGACCCATGAATGTCCCGCCCAACCGGGACGGCTCCACGTGATCGAATCCGCCTATCTCGCGGAGGTGATCGATCCGGAGACCGGCCGGCCCGTGTCGCCTGGAGCGACCGGCGAACTGCTGTTGACGACACTGGGCAGGATGGGTTCGCCGTTGCTGCGCTATCGGACCGGCGATCTTGTGAGGCCGTCGTTTCCCGAGCCATGCGCGTGCGGTCGTTACGACATGGCGCTGGAAGGGGGAATACTTGGGCGGGCCGATGACATGGTGGTGGTGCGGGGGGTGAACATTTTTCCGAGCGCGGTGGAGGATGTCATCCGGGCTCAAAAGGGCATTGCCGAGTATGAGGTGCGGATCGAGCGCCGCGGGGCTTTGAGCGAACTGGCTGTGCGCGTGGAACCGTCGCCTGAGGCAACCGGCGACAGGGCGCTCGTGGAGCGGTTGGAGCGGGCGTTGCAGGCGGCCTTTTCGCTGCGGGTGCCGGTGACGGTGGCGGAGGCGGGTTCGCTGCCGCGATTCGAGATGAAGGCCCGGCGCTGGATCAGGACTTGAACCGTCCGGGCTTGGAGACCTTGTCGGCGATCTCCCGCCGGTCGTTCTTTGAGTTCCGGGACAAGGGGCGCGACAGGTCGATGTCCAGAAGGTCCCGCACCTTGTCCACCAGCGACTCGAGAGTGATCGGTTTCTCAAGCATCGCCACCGAGGGACCGAGCATCTCCTGATGGATGGCGATGTCGCTGTAACCGGAAATGTAGAGCACCCGCAAATCAGGCTGCTGTCCGGTGAGACGGCGGGCCAGTTCGACCCCGCCCATTTCGGGCATGACCACGTCGGTCACCAGGAGGTCGAGGTGGGCATCCTTCTCCTTGAGTGTGAGCAGGGCTTCCATTCCATTCCGGGCCTCGATCACGGTGTATCCCTGGAGTCGCAGGTGCGTGCGGATCATCGTCCGGACGGATTCCTCATCCTCGACCACCAGGATGGTTTCGGAGCCCGCCGGAACGGACCGACGAGGGGAGGGCAATTCCGATTCATTGGCGCGTTCCTCAACGCGCGGGAGGTAGATCCGGAAGGTTGTCCCCTGCCCGGGTCCGCTATCGACCCAGATGTTTCCATCGCTTTGCTTGACGATGCCATAGACGGTCGCCAGGCCAAGACCGGTTCCCTTTCCGGGATCCTTGGTGGTGAAGAACGGCTCGAAGATGTGGGAGCGCGTCTCCTCATCCATGCCGCAGCCGGTGTCGGTGATCTTGAGCATGACGAACGAACCGATGGTGGCCCCCGGATGCTGGCGGGCAAAGGCCTCGTCGATTTCGGAGTTGGCGGTTTCGAGGATCAACTTGCCGCCGCGCGGCATGGCGTCGTGGGCGTTGACGGCAAGATTCATCAACACCTGCTCCATTTGCGCGGGGTCCGCACGCACGCGGCCGAGATCGGATCCGAAGACGGTCACCAGTTCGATGTGCTCGCTGATCAGCCGCCGGAGCAGCTTGTTCATGTTGGCCACGATGTCGTTCAGATCGACGACCCGGAATTGAAGCACCTGTTTCCGGCTGAAGGCGAGCAGATGATGGGTGAGGGACGTCGCCCGTCCGGTGGACTTGATGATTTCATCCACGTATTCCCGCTTCTGGTCGCCCCGGGGAAGTTGGCGGGCGAGCAGATCGCAGTAGCCGCGAATGACCATGAGCAGGTTGTTGAAGTCATGGGCCACTCCGCCGGCCAGCCGGCCGACCGCCTCCATTCGCTGCGCGTGGAGAAGTTGCTGTTCGCTGTGTTGCAGGGCTTCCTGGTTGCGCTGCCGTTCCGACGCGTCCAGCGCCAGACCGATGACGCCGCGAATCTGACCGGCACGATCGCGGAGGGGTTCGACCCGGCATTCGTGCACTCGTCCACCCCAGTCCGCCTCAAATCTGGTCTCCTCCCCCGCCAGCGCCTGCAGATGCGCCGCCACGAGCGGATGTTTTTCCTCCGGTGATTGCATATGCTCCCGCACCGTCCAGCCGACCAGGGACCCGGCCTCCAAACCCAACTCGTTCAAGCCCCGGCCCGCGCAGGAGGTGAAACGCAGATCCTTGTCGGTTGTCCATAGAATCGCCGGAACCTGTTCCGCAAACAACCGCAGGCGGCGCTCGTTGGTCTGTTGAGCCTCCCGCGCCAGGTCCAGACGCCGGGTCCACTCCTCCGCCTGCTTTCGTTGCCGCCGCCGGATGCGTCGCCCGGACGCGACCCTGACACCCATTCCCGCCAGCAGCAACAGGAGCGCTGTCAGCCCCACCGCCTTCAGGGGAAATGCCTCGGCCACCGCGAAGTCGAAACTGTCGCGCGGCACGAGGACGTAACCCGAGTTGAAGGGCCGCCGGGGTTTGTTTTGACCGGCGATCCCCGTCACTTTCACCTGTGTTCCAGAGCGCAAGCTGGCGGTCAGGCGGGCGTCCGCAAGGATGCGGGGGGGAGTGAAGACGGGGATTTCACCGGATTCATCCCGCAACAACAATCCTTTCCCGGTTTCGGGGAATTCGGGCGGAACGTGAAGGCGTCCGCGTATCCTGACCAACTGCCCGGAATAAAGTTCGCCTTGCAGATCCACCGTACGCGCCTCCCTGGGCGCGGGCAAGGAGCCGGGTCCAAGGGGCTGAACGCGCCAGGTGTTCAGGGTTTCATTGCCACGATTCTGCACCAACCGGCCGAACACCTGAACCCGGTCGCCGCGGCTGTAACGCCCGTGGAAGAGTGACAGGTTCCGTGTGGTGAGCAGGATTCCGCCGGTCTCGTCCTGCAGATGAACCAGGGTCGTCGTGCGATTGGTGGCCAGGGGATCGGACGTCAGCACACCGGTGAGCGTCATCACCTCGCGAATCCGATCGGGAACGAAATTCTTGTCCGCATCCACCAACGCTTCCGCGATCGTCATGGAATTGGTGAAGCCGGCCTCGGCCTCGGCGGCATCCAGCGTTCCCGCCAGCAGCATCCCCCCCAGCCACAGAACAGTCAGCCAGCCCATAGGACGCCGGACCGATTCCGTATCGGGTGCAACCACAATTGTTGAGCGATTCGCGCGCATAGGCTGGGCGGATTCCCGGACCGCAACGATTTAGCCGGACGGCATTTCGGTTTCTACATCCGCGGCCGTACGTGCGGTCAAGTCTGAAAAGCACTTCAACAGGCAGTCTGGCAAGACGGCGGATTCTCGGTTGGGAACGCGGGGAGGCTATGAAGTTCAAGGGGCCGCCGCAAGTGCCGACTATTGGAGAGATATTCACACACTATTCACACGAGTTCAATGGGAGTGGTGATCGTGGTGTCCTTCGGCTGGTTTCTTGAACGCTATGGGCTTCAAGGGAACAGACTCCTCCCGGGTCTCGCCTTCACGGATGCGATACATCCCCCCTTGCTCCAGCGCGGTGAAACGCTGCTGCGTCCCGCTCGCGGGCCATTCGATTTCAATGTCCGCAGTCTCCGCTTCTCCCATGCCCACATGAACTTCCAGCGGATTGGCCCCGAAACTTCCCCCGCTGCCCACCACGCGATGGACGACCCGTTCGCCTTCCGAACCATGCAGCGTGGCCCGGACGCGGGCGCCGATGGCCCCGCGGTTCGACCGGGTTCCCACGAGCTTCAAACCCAGCCACCCGTTGGTCGTGCCCGGATTCTCGAACAACACATTCCGATAAACGTCCCCCGAATACGCCCCTCCCAAGGAGGCATAAACGTCCTGATCCCCATCCCGGTCCAAATCCGCAAACGCCACCGCATGGCCCTTTTGCAGATGCCCAAAGCCGCCCACCGACGTCACATCCTGAAAGCCCTTCCCGCCATTGTTGCGAAACATCCGGTTCGGAATGAGCATCGACATGGACGGGTTGCCCGTGCCGACGTAAAAATCCAGGAAGCCGTCATTGTCCAGATCGCCGAAATTGCATCCCATGGTGAGGAGCACTTTGTTGAGACCCACTTCCCGAGTGACGTCCGAGAACGTACCGTCCCGGTTATTGCGATAGAGCTTTGGTGGAGTGCCGTCATGGGGAAGGCCCAGGTAATCGGCGGCGATGACACCGACATCCCCATCGTCGTCGTAGCCGCTGACAAAAATATCGAGCCATCCGTCGTTGTCATAATCCCAGAACCAGGCGGGGAAGCTATTAGTGGGTTCCGCAACTCCGGCCTTTCGGGTGACATCTTCGAAGCGCCAGCCGTTCGGTTTTCCATCCTCGTCCCGGGTGGGTCCCGCGTTTCGAAACAGCCGGTTGGGCTCCTCCAGAAGCGACAGATACAGATCCGGCCGTCCGTCGTTGTCGAAATCGCCGCTCACCACGGCTTTCACATATCCGGTCACCGCCAACCCGACCTCGGCGGCGCATTCGGTGAATGTCCCGTCGCCGTTGTTGCGGTAGAGCTCGCTGGGATTCAGATTCCGCGGGTCGGACTCATTTCCAATAAACAGATCGATCCAGCCGTCATTGTCGAAGTCGAACCACGTCGCGGTCTGGGTGGGATGAAAACTCAGGAGCCCCGCCTCGTGGGTGACGTCTTCGAAAACCCCGTGGCCGTTGTTGCGGAGCAGTGAATTGGGAATCGCTCCGGCGCGTCCCAGCCACGCGCCACGCAGGACCAGCACGTCCACGTGGCCGTCGTTGTTGTAGTCGGCGGACACGAGATTGAGCCCGCCCACCAGGCCGGTCAGACCGGCTTCCTGGGTCCGTTCGGTGAACGTGCCGTCGCCGTTGTTGCGATAATACCGAATCTGATCGCGCGAGCCCCATTCGGAGACGAGCAGGTCGAAATATCCGTCCTGGTCGAAATCCTCGACGACCACGCCGCCGGCGAGTCCGTCCTGATCGAGTCCGACATTGCCGGCCACGTTGGAAAACCGCGGCAGGGGATAATCCGACTCGAACACGCGCGGGGGGATGAGCCAATCCTCGTGCACCTTGTCGGGATACTCCCCGAGGACCATGTGGGCGATGTTCAACAACCATCGGGCCTCGATGTGGCGCGGGGCGACGAAGCGGCTTTCGCGCAGGGACTGGATGGCGCCGCGCGCGCCCCGTTCGATCTGGTGGAAGGCAGATTCCTGGAACGGCAGGATGCAGGAATCCGGGCTGTGGTGAAACAGACAATTCTCCTGTTCGCTCAATCGAAGGTGGCAAACGGCCAACATCACCTGCAACTGGGTCCGAAGCCGGGAATCGCCGAGTCCCGAATGGGTTTCCACCAGTGTCCGGCACGCCTCCACCTCCTGAATGGCCTGCTCCGTATGCCCCGCCTGGAGCAGTTCCATGGCGAAGTTGTATCGGAACTGCAACTCGATCGCCGGGGGCGGTTTCTCCGGGGCCGCCTCGCGCATCCAATCCACCCGGTCCAGACTCCGGAACGGATTGTTGACCGTCTCCACCGCGCGGTTCACCCGCTCCAACAACTCGACCATGTCGGCGCTTACCGCCAGATGTCCTTC
>DATKEE010000485.1:0-3254 GCA_035544555.1 Candidatus Methylomirabilota bacterium | reverse complement strand
GAATTCTCTTCAACCCGAACAATATCCGCTCAGTGCGGCAGAGGTTGAGCAGAACCGACGTGTCGGCCACGACGATCACCGCGGGAACAGGACTTCAAGTGAGGCCAGATCGTCGGTGTCTGGCAGTGTTATCGTCACGGGTGAGATATTAGCCGAGACTGGCGGGTTTGGTCAAACTCTCGCACAGAGCCTGCCGGGTGCGGCATTCTGAAGCTCCGTATGTCACGATGGACCGACATTACCCGCGCCACCAACGCCAGGGGGGCGACACTCGAAGAAGTCACCCACAATCTGCGGGAAGCGGTGGCGCTTCACCTGGAAGGGGAAGACCTGGCAGTCCTCGGGCTGGCGTCGAACCCAACGCTGGTGGTGACCATGGAAGTCGAACCGGCGCATGCCTAAACTCAAGAGGCTTTCGGCGTCCGAAGCCGTGGCAATCTTTCAACAGTTCGGGTTCGCCTTCCTTTCGCAACGGGGCAGCCACATCAAATCTCTACTTCGTCGTGCTCATTGGCGTGTCCGGTTCGGGTAGGAGCATCCCGCGCCTTGCGGGACCCGGAAGCATTACAGGCCGGCGCGGGGCTTGATTTTCTGACATCGCCGCATCACTGTATCAGCGTATGAGAACGACCGTGACTTTGGATGACGATGTTTTCAAGGCGGCGCAGGCCCAGGCCGAAGCTTCGGGCAAGAAGCTGGGCCAGGTTCTCTCGCAACTCGCGCGCCGGGGGTTGCGAGCTTCCACGCAAAGCACCACCCCGAGCGGACTGCCCGTTTTCAAGGTTCAGCCCGACGCCGACATCATACCCAGCAGCCGCGCGAAAGAATTGCTCGCCGAGGATGCCACATGAAAGCCGCCTTGCTGGACACGAATGTCCTGCTCGCGCTGGCCTGGCCAAATCACCAGCACCACGCGCAAGCCCATGCCTGGTTCGCCGCTGGATCGAAGAAGGGCTGGGCCACCTGCGCCTTTACCCAGCTCGGATTCGTCCGGCTCTCGTCCAATCCGGCTTACACCCCTCACGCGGTATCGCCGCAGGACGCCGCCGCATTGCTTCGGCAATGGACTCGTCTCAAAACGCATCGGTTCTGGAACTCGCCCGCCGCGGATAATCCCACGATCTACGCCCGTGCCATTGGCCACCAACAGGTCAACGACGCCTGGTTGGTCGAAGTAGCGCGAGGAAATTCCGGGCGGCTCGTCACGCTGGACACGCGGCTGCCGGTTCATGCCCTCAAGGCCGGACTGGTCGAAATCATTGAGACCTGATCTGACGCGCCCGTTTGCTCGAATGTCTCCCACAATCCCTGTGTTTTCCTTCGTCGTCCAAAGGGGGCAGTCCCGGCTATTGTTGAATTTCTTTCGATCCAGCGCGGCGACGGCCTGCCAGGTGAGTTGGAACCGAACAACCAAATCATGAACACCAAACAACTCCTGAAACTCGGCATCCCGTTCGGGGAACCCATGCACCGGGCAAAGGATTTCATCGCCAATTACCTCCTCAAGGGCGGTGACCGTTCCCTGGTCGAACATGTTGCGGCCGAAGTCGTCGGCGATCCCGCGGCCCATCTGAACGATCCCCTCCGCGGGGCGCTCGCAAGGTCGCTGCTCGAAGGCCGTTCCGTGGCGCGCGCGGAGCCGGTTCCCTGGAAGCAATGGGGCACGGATCTCGACGCGCAGTCGATCGAACAGATCGAGAACGCCTGCCGGCTGCCGGTGTCGGTCCGCGCGGCGCTCATGCCGGACGCGCACGTGGGCTACGGCCTGCCCATCGGCGGTGTGCTCGCCACCGACAATGCCGTCATTCCGTATGCCGTCGGTGTCGATATCGCCTGCCG
Organism: Candidatus Methylomirabilota bacterium; assembly: GCA_035544555.1. Taxonomy (GTDB): domain Bacteria; phylum Verrucomicrobiota; class Verrucomicrobiia; order Limisphaerales; family DATKEE01; genus DATKEE01. Next base: position 1,415 of record DATKEE010000485.1, on the reverse strand, counting down.
CATGAAGATGACCGTGCTCGACCTCCCGGTCAGCGATCTTGACCGCCGGCGGGACTGGCTGCGCGAGGCCATTGAGACGGAAACGAAGTTCGGTGTTGGCGCTCATTTCCGCGAGCGTCGCCAGCACGGCGTTATGGACCGTGATTGGTCGGTGAGCCCGGTGACGAAGTCGAACAAGGACAAGGCGTGGTCGCAGCTCGGGACGAGCGGAAGCGGCAATCATTTTGTCGAGTTCGGCACGTTCACGGCCAGGGAGGAAATCCACGGGCTGGGTCCGGGCGATTATCTGGCGTTGCTGAGCCATTCGGGCAGCCGCGGAACGGGAGCGGCGGTGTGCGCTCATTACAGCAAGGCGGCGGCAAGACGGCATTCAGGGCTTCCGCGCGAACTTCAGAGACTTGCCTGGCTCGATCTGGATTCCGCCGAGGGCCAGGAGTATTGGCGCGCGATGAACCTGATGGGCGAATACGCCGCGGCGAATCATGCGTGCATCCACCGCCACGTCGCCCGGCATCTCGGCGCCGAGGTGTTGCTCGATCTGGAGAATCATCACAACTTCGCGTGGAAGGAGACACATGAGATCGATGGCCGCGGACGCGAGGTCATCGTGCATCGCAAGGGCGCGACGCCGGCCGGTCCCGGCGTGCTCGGGATCATTCCGGGCTCGATGGCAACCCCCGGATTCGTAGTTCGGGGCAGGGGCAACGCCGGCTCGTTAAACAGCGCGGCGCACGGGGCGGGCCGGGTGATGAGCCGCACCCAGGCGACGAAAACGTTCAATTGGAAGGATGCCAACCGGTTCCTCAAAGAGCGCGGGGTGACTCTGATTTCGGCCGGGCTCGACGAAGTTCCCATGGTTTATAAGAACATCCACGACGTGATGGCAGCGCAGTCGGATCTGGTGGACATCCTCGGCGAATTCAATTCGAAGCTGGTGAAGATGGCCCCGGCGGGCGAACGTCCGGAGGATTGAGCGTGCAGGCAATACCGGATTCAATATCGAGGCAACCAAACTCAAAGGGCTGAAAGCCCTCTCAACCCTCGCGGATGACTCTTCCCTATCCCCGGGGGGAGAGAAGCTTCAGGACCAGCAAAACCCGCGTTGCGTTAGAGCGTGTTTGAAAAATCATCTTAGGATCGCCGGATCGCGTGCCGCCTTCAGACGGTTGGCGCCATGGGCCGCGCCTGAAGGCGGGACACCCAACCGGGGTTTTCAAAACACGCTCTTAGGGTTGAAGCTCTCCAGCGGGAACCGGAACCGGCACGCCAGGCGGTATCGGCCGCCCGAATTCCGGCGCGCCATCCGCGCCCCATGTAAATCGCTGGGCGCGCGCCGTCCTCCGCAATCCCCGCGTCTCCCGCCTGTCCCAGGCGTGATACACAATCCAATCCTCGGAACCGTCCGGCGATTTGAA
>DATKEE010000484.1:0-3138 GCA_035544555.1 Candidatus Methylomirabilota bacterium | reverse complement strand
CACATACTCGACGACATCGCGTCGCTGGGTCGCGGTGAGGTAGTTGAAATCGGGCATGGAACTGCCCGGCATGCCGCGCGTGATCGTCTGGAACAGGTCCTCATCCGTCGGCAGGCTCCCCCCGGGGGTGGATTGTATCTTGAACAATCCCGAGTTGAAATCCCTGGGTTTGGGGTAAAGCCACACGGCTGCCGGCCCTTGCCCGTCGCCGTCATCCCCATGACAGGCGGCACAGTGCGCATCATACACCCGCCTCCCCCGCTCCAGGCTGCCTGCGTCCGGCGTCGCGCCCCCGAACGCTGCCGGAGTCTGGCACGGGACGGTGAGCAGCGCGCCGATGCTGAAGAGGATGAATCGAAGGCAGATTCTGGCATTCATCACCCGCCACCCTCGACCCATCCCGGAACGGCCGCCTTGATCCGCGTCAATGGAACGCGATTTCTCCAACCTCGGTGGAAACCGTCACCCCACTCAATCCGCGGGCCGGAGCACATCGTCCACCCAGGACATCGTCGCCATCATTTCGGGGAATCCGAGCGTGGTGGTGGCCAGCAGCACCACATGCCGGAGCTCATCGGCGGTACAGCCGGCTTCCACCGCGCGGCGGGTGTGACTGTGAACCGCTCCCTCGAGTTGGGCACCGGCGGCAAGCGCCAGCTTGACCAGCGCGCGCGTCTTCGGCGGCAGGGGTCCAGCCTCCTGCGTGCTGCGTCCGAGAGCATCGTAGGCTTCGAACACCTTGGGGTAGGTTTTCTGAAATTCCAGGTAGCGACCGGGAATCCTGCCGGGTTTGGGTGTCTTGGTTGCCATAATGTAATGAATGGGTTTGAGACCGGGATCGGATTTGTGGTTTCTGCCCCGCCGTGCCGTCAGCCGCCCAGGTGTCGCCGGAGCAATGCGGACAGGCGCGCAGGCGACAGGACCGTGATCGTTCTGCCGTCCACATTGACAAGTTGCTGTTCCCGAAACCGGGCCAGGGTGCGGGAGAAAGTCTCGCTCACCGTGCCAAGTTCGGCGGCAAGCACGCGTTTTGTCATGGACAGGACAACCGGCACCGGGCGCGCCCCTTCCGGATCGGGGCAACGCTTGAGCAGCCAGTTCGCCAGCCGGCTCTCGACGTCTTTGAGTGTCAGATCGTCCAACTGGCCAACCAGCACACGGAGATGCGCGCTCATCGAGGCCAGCATCCGCAACGCGAGCTCCGGTTGCCGTCGCAACAAGGCGAGAAAATCCGCCTTCCGCAACAGCAACACCTGCGACGACTCCACAGCCCGGGCGTCCGCGGGATAACCGGTGTCCGTGGCCAGCGTGGCTTCGGCGAACGATTCACCCGCGCGAAAAATATGGATCACCTGTTCCCTGCCTGTGCCGCTCACGCGGTGCACGTTGATGGCACCGCTTTGCACGACATAAAAGCCGCGCGAAGGCTCCCCCTCCCGGAACAAATAGCCGCCCTTGTCCAGCGAACGGATCGAGGTGAACCGCGCGATTTGCCGGATGTCCTCCGGAGGCAGGCCGGCGAAAATCCGGGCACACCGCAAAGCCGCCGCAATGCCCGTCTGCCGGTGTGGCTCCAGTTCACCGCTCATGAATGCCCCAGTGAAGCAGGTTCCCGCCAGAAATACACGATCCATTCTCCAGCCGGGCCGATCTCCACTCTGGACTCAAATCCTTCGCTCCCCAGTTTCTCGATCAGCGGCGAGGGCAGGAACGGCGCAAACAGGATCAGCCCCTCATCCGGCCGCAGGGCATCCACCCGCCTGCGAATCTCCGGATAGGGTTCCACACCCCGACGCAACAGACCGCGCACATCCAGTCGTTTGAATTTGCTCATCGGTGGCATAAAGATCGGCGCAGCGAGGGCGCCTTGCTGCGGCCGATGGCCCGGCTGTAGCTGGCGTACCAGACGAGGAACGGCACAATCTTGTAGAGCATGCCGAGCAGGGCAAAAGTGACAACCCCCGCAAACCCCGGAAACCCATAAACGTTCTCGAACTGCGTCGTCACAGCGTCTGAGGCAGACCCGGCCAGGCGAGCGTCACACCCAGCGCCGATACCGGGAAAATCAGCGCGAGAATCTCCGCCTCAAACGCCCCGATGAGCGCGCCGGGTTCATGCCTCCTTCTAGCCTTAGCCTGCCCGCCCCGGGCGGGCCTTGACACGAGTCAATCATTCCTGACAAAGGGAGTCCGCGTCCGCGACCACCGGCGCCGTTCCAGGGCGCGTTCAAAGCTGACCAGTTGCCGGATCAGGCTGTTGTACTGTGAGTGCGTTTCATTCCCATGCCCGGCGGCCAGCAGGCGGTAGAGACGCCGGTCGGCATTCTCATCATCCTCCCCCCGGACCGGCAGTGAAATCCCGAGCAATCTCAGCCGTGGCGCGCCAATCCGCACCAGCAGCGATTCCACCGACTCGCGGCCGGCGGAGAGGTCTTCAAGTCCCTGTCGCACCAGGCTCTCCGCGGGAAGCCCATCCAGGTCGCTGCCATCTCCCGTATTCATGGTGGTGTCCCGTCAACCGGCATCGGCGGCAACCCGCAGCACGCGTTGCTCGAGCGCCTGGGGATCAATCGCGGGGTAACGGATCAGTGCCGGTTCGATCTGCCGAAACAGTTCCAGCAACCGCGGTCGCAGCACCAGACCGCTGGAGAGCATTTTTTCGACGTCGGTTTCATCGCGGGCGTGAAACCGTTCAATCTTCGACAAGGCCTGACTGTAGAAGTCGTAATGGAAGAAGGCCAGTGGGCCCGCGTCCACAATGAACTCACTGCGCTCCCGCCACCCGGGCAGCGTGGGAATGAAGTGGTCCGGGGCGGCCAGCTCGATGTTGATGTCCAGGGTATCCTTGATGCGAGGCAGCGCTTCAAAGAAACCCTCCGGTTCAGGATCGGCCTTGAGATCAACGTCCATGGTCATTTCCCGCCAGCCAAGCAACACGGCCGAAACACCGCCTGTGAAATAGACGCGCCCGGGCGATCGCACGGCCCGGCCCAATTCGGCCATGAGGCGCTCGATTCTGACGCGATTCGTATCCCCACGCATGCCCAGGCAGGCTAGTCTGTTCCGCCGGACGAAACAAACGTGTAATTCAACCCGTGGAGATTCCGCAAAGTGGTGGAGGGTTGGCTTCGCTTCGCAG
>DATKEE010000483.1:0-5114 GCA_035544555.1 Candidatus Methylomirabilota bacterium | reverse complement strand
AGAGAGGAGTAGAGATTAGTTTTGAACGGACGCCTGGCGAGTGTTTGAGAAATCTCCTTGGGATGGCCGGGTTGCGTTCGGTGTGGTTTTCACATGGATTGGGCAGCGTGCCGCCTGAAGGCGGGACACCGAACCGGGGGATTCAAAGCGGGCGCCTAGAGAATGACGAGGTTGTCGCGGTGGACGATCTCGGTGCGGGAGAGGCGGCGCGCCTGGATGGCATCGGAATCATGTTCCGTGATGGCGCGGGCGAATTCGAGTCCGTTGAGATCGCAAATGCTGACGACATCGCCGGCGGCGAACCGGCCTTCGCAGCGGGCGACGCCGGGCGGGAGGAGGCTTTTGCCCTTCTCGCGCAGGGCGGTCTTGGCGCCGTCGTCCACGACGAGGGTTCCCTTGGGATGATGGAAGAAGGCGATCCAGCGTTTGCGGCCTTTGAGCCTGGAGGGCTGGGGGACGAACAGCGTGCCCTCGTCCTCTCCGTCGAGGATGCGGGCGAGCACGTTCTTTTTCGCGCCGGAGGCGATGACCATGGGGATGCCGGCCCGGATGGTGACGCGAGCGGCCTGGATTTTGGTGGCCATGCCGCCGACCGCAGTGGCGCTGGCGGTGCCGAGGGAGAGGGTTTCCAGGGCGGGATCGATTGTATCGACGATGGACAGGCGGCGGGGGCTGGCTTTGCCGAAGTTCTCCAGAACGCCATCGACGGTGGTCAGGATGATGAGCAGGTCGGCGGGAAGGAGGCAGGTGACGAGGGCGGAGAGTTTGTCGTTGTCGCCGAATTTGAGTTCGGTGAAGGAAACGACGTCGTTTTCGTTGATGATGGGAACGACGTGGCGATCGAGGAGGGTGACGAGGGTGTTCCGGGCGTTGAGGTGGCGGTCGTGGTGGCGGAGGTCCTCGTGGGTGAGCAGCACCTGGGCGACGGAGAGGTCATGTTGGGCGAACAACCGGGCATAGGTGGTCATGAGCCGGGACTGGCCGACGGCGGCGCAGGCCTGGAGTTCGGCGAGCCCGGTGGGGCGTCGTTCAAAGCCGAGAACGCCCATGCCGGAGCCGACGGCTCCCGAGGAGACGAGGACCACCTCACGGCCGGCGCGGCATTGGGCGGCGACCTGCTGGACGAGTTGTTCCATGCGGCCGAGGTCGGGCAGTTTCCGGCTGTCGGTGAGGATGCCGGTGCCGAGTTTGACGACGAGGCGGGTGACGGATTGGAGCGACTCACGACGCACGGGGGGAAGGGAATGGGGAAACGGTTGAAAAGTAAAAGGGAAAAAGGGTGGTTTTGACTTTAGCGGGGCGGGGCTTCCGGTTTTACTCCGGTGATGCGAAAGGAATCCCTGGAGTTTTTGAGGACGCTGGTGAACACGCCGAGTCCGTCCGGCCACGAATCGCGGGGGCAGCGGGTGTGGCTGGAATACGTGAGACCGCTGGCGGAGAAGACGTATGCCGACGCGTATGGCAACTGTGTGGCGGTAGTGAACAAGGGCGGGTCGCCGCGGTTGATGCTGGCGGCGCACGCGGACGAGATCGCGCTCACGGTGAATTACGTGAACGAGGACGGGTTCATTTATGTGCGGCGCATTGGCGGGGTGGATCCGGCGATCATGAAGGCGCAGCGGGTGACGATTCATTCGAGGAAGGGACCCGTGCAGGGGGTGGTGGCGAACGTGGCGCCGCACCTGATGAAGGACGAACTCGAGAAGAAGGTGCCGAAGATTCACGACCTGTTCATCGACATTGGGGTGTCGGATCGCAAGGAGGCGCAGGGGCTGGTGCGGATCGGGGATCCGGTGACGTTGACCGACGAGTTCGAGTTGTTGCGGAATGATCTGGCGGTGGCGCGCGCGTTTGACAACCGGGTGGGCACGTTCACGGTGGCCGAGGCGTTGCGGCTGCTGGCGGAGAAACGGGGAAAACTCAAGGCGGAGGTGAACGTGGTCTCGAACATCATGGAGGAGGTGGGGTTGTTTGGCGCAAGGCAGATCGCGTATTCGTTGAAGCCGGACGTGGCGATCGTGGTGGATGTGACGCACGCGACGGATTATCCGACGGTGAGCAAGCCGCAGCACGGGGATGTCCGGCTGGGGAAAGGGCCGACGCTGACGCACGGCGGGTGCAATCATCCGGAAGTGGTGGCGCGGCTGGAGAAGGTGGCGAAGCAGGAGGGGATCAAGCTTCAGCACGAGGCGATGTCATCGACGAGCGGCACGGACACGGACGCGGTGTTCTGGACGCGCGGCGGGATCCCATCGGCGTTGATCAGCCTCCCGAACCGGTACATGCATTCGCCGGTGGAGATGGTGAGTTTGAAGGACGCGGAAAGGATACCGTTGTTGATGGCGGCTTTTGCGAGATCATTGAAGCAGGGCGAGCCGTTTGCGGTGAAGATTTAGGGCGCAAATTTCACGGAGCGCGGCTGTGTTGAAGACCAGCCGCGGCAAACTGCCAGATTTGCAGGTGTGCGGAGCTGCTGCGGCTGGTCCGATGGACACACCGCGCTCCGATACCGTGCAGCGGTTTCAAGCTTGTGAAATATCCGGGCCATGGCGGGTCAGCGTTCGATCTGGATGTCCTCTGGGCGCACTTCGAGGCACTCGTCCTGGTCCTCCCAGAGGATGGCGGGGTAGTGTTCGGCGAGGGCGGGGACGAGTTCCCGGGCCGCGGTGGAGAGGAGTTTTTCCACCTGAAGGGCGGCGTCCTCGTAGGCTTCGTCATAGTTCCCGTGCTTCCGGCGTTGCGACTCGTCCCAGTGGGCGACGGCATGGACGTCGGCGTATTGTTCCGCCCAGTTGCGAATGCGCGGGAGGAGCGGTTCGGGGATTTCCTCCCAGGGGACCGCGGTGCCGTTGCAATGGGTGCAGAGGAGGCCCGACTCCATCACGTCGCGCGTGAACAGCGGAAGAAGTGGTGCGCGGCAGCAGGTGGTCTCGGTATAGGGGGAGGGGGGACTGGCGAGGCGTTTGAGCCAGATTTGCCTGTCGTGGCCGGTCTGGGCGGCGATGCGGTAGGCGGCGACGAGCGGATGGGACATGCGCCAGACCTCGCCCCGCAACTGGCCGAGGGTTTGCGCCATCCAACGGGCGAGGGTGTGGTCGTCGAAATCCTGAAATGCCCGGCTGTATTCCTGCCAGAGGCGATCCAGTGGCGATTGCGACATGCTGCCCATGCGGGTAAGAGTGGGCTCCACCGCGCAAAGTTCAAGAGTGGAAAGGGCGATCCCGTCCGGCGGCATGGGGACCGGACAAAGCCAGGGGGGCGGGGGACGACTTTCACAGGCGACGGTGGGGAGGACTCGGGGGATGAGGTGTTCAGGCTTTTGGTGAAGGTGTGTCAGCGGATGCCGTCGGTGATCTGGCAGAGGAGCGGGGTGAGTGGACGGCCGGTTTCGTGGTGATAGGATTGGGCGATGGAATTCATGAAGCGTTCGACTTCGTGATGGATGACAAGGTGAAGTGTGGCGCCGGCGAAACCCTGGCCGGCGAGACGTGAACCGAGGCAGGCGGGATCCCGGGAGGCGAGCGTGATCTGGAGTTCCGCCTCGGGTGATCCATGCCGGAGGTAATCCCGACCGCTGGAGTGGCTTTGCGACATGAATTGTCCGAACTGGCGGTGGTCGTCGTGGCGCAGCGCTGATTCGGAGAACACGGCGCGCTGAATTTCGCCGATGACGTGATAGGCGTGGGCGAATTCCGGTCCGGTGAGGCGGGAGCGATTGGCTTTCAGCCAGGCGGGTTCGACGGAGCGCAGGGTGCGGGATTGAAGCTTGCGGGCGGCGGAGTCCAGGGTTCGGTGAAGTTCGAGAAGACGGCTGCCGGCGGCTTCCGGACGGCTGCCGGAATCGCAGAGGACCAGGGTTTCCCCGATCAATGGAAGGACATCCACGGAGAGGAATCGGCAATCGATGTGGACGGTGTGAAAGGCTTTGCCGAAGAGGAGCGGGAGGAAATCCCAGAGGCCGGAGGGGACGCCGACGAAGCGGGTCTCGGCGGCCTGGCAGAGGCTGGCGAGGTGAAATTTTTCCGCCTTTTCCAGCGGGCGCAGGCGGTTGCGGGAGTCGCGTCGCGGGGGCACTGTCACGCCGGTTTGGGTGAGGGTATAGGGGTGGAGTTCGCGGATGGTGAGGGCGGTGGCCAGTCCGAGCGCGGCCGAACTGCCGAGCCCGGCATGCATGGGGATCGTGCCGTGGATGGCGGCGTTGAAGCCGCTGAAATGGGCGCCGCGACGGCGCAGTTCGGCGAGCACGCCCTTGACGTGGTCCGCCCAAGGGGCGGCGGGATTGGTGTTGAGCCGGGTGAGCCAGAACTGGTCGCCGGCACGGAACGCGGAGGCGACGAGTTCGATGCGTCCATCGGTGCGGGGGGCGGATGCGATTTGAATATGGCGATGGATTGCGGCGGAGATGACGATGCCTTCCTGCGCCTGGGTGTGCGTGCCGAGGAGTTCCACGCGGCCGGGCACGGAGACGACGTGGGTGGGGGCGGAGGCGAAGTGCTTCTTGAAAAGGCTTTTGACGTCCGAGGTATCGAGCATGCCGCGGGCAGGGGCCAGTCAGGGCAGGGTGAAAAACAGATAGATCCAGTTGGCAAGGATCAGAGCCCCGAGGCAGACAAGGCCGGCGGGACGCGTGAACAGTTGCTGAATCCGTTCCTGGGAGCGCGTTCGCAGCAGCCCATCCAGGAGCCAGGCGAGGAACCAGAGCAGCACGAGCAGGCTCGCAAACATCACGAACGGGTTGGACGTCATGGCCGCGGTGAAGTCGAGCCGCGCGGCCGCCATCATGGATCGGGTGCCGCCGCAGAAGGGGCAGGGGATCCCCGTCAGTTGCTTCAAGCCACACGCGGGGAGGGGGAGTTGCCAGCGGGAGACCAATCCGGCGATCCCGAGCAAGCCGGCCAGGGAAGCGGTGACCAGCAGGGGTATGGGAGGATGGCGGAGACTTCGCGACGGCCACCAACGGCTGACAAAGGCCGTGGGTTGGGCGAATGGCGGCCATGGTCCATGGGTGTCAGGGGCTGGGGCGTGTGGGTTCACCTTTGACATGGAAGATTCGGGTTCAGCCGGTGAGGAGCATGATGCCCGCGGGCACCGGGATCAAGACATGGCGGGACGAG
>DATKEE010000482.1:0-3253 GCA_035544555.1 Candidatus Methylomirabilota bacterium | reverse complement strand
CAAGGTTGGCGGCGCCGTCGGTGAGCAAAACCACGCGATTGATTCCCTCCGGCAGGTAGTGTCGCAGGGCTGTGGCATAGGCAAGAGCCAGGGCTTCCTCGAGATTGGTCCCGCCTTCAGGGGTCAGGCCGCCGACGCGTCCGGCGACGTCATGGGCTTCGTTGCCGGCCATGCCATCCACCCACAAGCGCGGATTGCGGGCGAACGTGACGAGACTGAACTTGTCCCGAGGTTGCAACTGCCCGGCGAGCACACCCAACGCCTCCTGGATGATGCGGACGCGGTCGGCGCGTTCCATCGAGCCCGAATTGTCGAGCAACAGCACGACGTTCAACGGGCGTCCGGCCTGCCGTCCGATGGATGCGGTCTTGACGGAGAAGCGAAGCAGATCGCGATTGTGAGCGAAGGGTGAGCGCGCGCGTTCCCAGGCAAAGGCGACGGGCGAACCGGGCGCGGGGTCCGGGTCACGGTAATCGAAGGCATTGAGAAACTCCTCACCCCGGATCGAGGCGGGATCGGGCAGGACACCCTGTTCAAGGCTGGCGGCGGCGAGCTTGAAGGAGACATCGGAGACGTTCAGCGAAAAGGTGGAGAATGGATTGGCGGCCGTCTGCACCTCGGGCTGGGGGATGGGCGCGAACGGTGTGGGATGCGCCGCAGGCATGTCCGTATCTTTCGCGGCAAGTTCACCCAAATTTTGATCGATCCCAATCCCATTCACTGTAAGACCGGCGACAGCCCGTGTTTCGGTTTCCTGAAGTTTCACCGAATCCTCGATATACCCTTCCAATCTCGAAGACAGTGACGCCGACACTGACCAGGGCGCCACCTTCTCCTCCTTGTCGCGGGCGAGTTCGTCCGTTTGAGAGGTGATTCGATCGAGCTGGCGGGCGGACGGTTGGGCTTCTTCTATCTGGCGGAGTTCCTCCATTCGCTCCAACCGTTGTTCCACCCGCGGGGTCGGTGATTTTGGCGGAGATGAGGCGTTCTGGCCGATGCCGTATTGGTTAGGGCCGGTCTGGGTGAGGCCGTAGCGGTCAGCGATGATTTCGCTGACTCTGTGAGAGGGTTCCTCCAGGGCGGTTTCGAGTTGCACGTCCCGAAGGGCGACGGAGTTCGCGCTGGGTTCGGAGGGCGCGACAGTCATTGTCGGGCGAATCAGTGTCGGGGGAAGTTCCTGCCGGGCTTGCCGGCTGAGCTGGTTGACCGGTTCCGGACTCGGGGTGGCGGGGATGGGAGTCACAGGTGCCGCGCCGCGTTGAACCTGTTCGCCCCGTTCGAAGGGATCGCGAATCTCGCGCGAGGCGGCGGCTTGTGTCTCGCCTTCGAGGTTGGAGGCGGGCGAAGCGCCATCGATTGCAATGCCGAGCGAGTCGGTTGGCGAGGGGAGTTTCAATTCGGGCACCAGAATTGCGCCGAGATCGTCAAATGGAGCCTGGATTGAAACGCTTGGGATGGGACCTCCGGGCGAAACACTCAAGGATTCCTCCTGCGCCCGGCCAGCGAAGTCAGCCTTCATCCCGGTAGTCCGCTTCATGTCGCTGATGCCGGCGCCTCCGATCCCGCCGCCGCCGCCGCCGGAAAAGCCCCTGCTCCGGCGGCCATTGGCGATTCCGCTGGAGTTGGCGAACAGGGAGGATCCGAAGTCGCTGTCGCTGTCGCTGTTGATGGATTTGTAGAAGTAGTGGGTGTCAGCCGGTGCGCGGGAAGGTTCGCCGGCGTTGGCGGGAACCTGGGCGGGCAGAACGATGGTCGTGGCATCGGCTGAGGCAGCCGGCTGGCGGAACAGTTCCTCCACGGTCGATGATTCCGATGCGGCCAGTTTGGATCGCGTGTCCTGGCCTTCGAGTGACTCGTTCAGGTCGAACCACTCGTCCGCGTTCTGTCGGCGATATTGAACAGGTTTCTCGGGTGCCGGAGTCGATTGGGCAAACTCTTCGGCGGGCTGGGCAGGCGCATACAGCGCGGACATGGAACGTGATTTTGATTTCGAGAGCGAGGGCAGCAGGATGGCAATCGAGAAAAGTGCCACCAACATTGCCGCGATTGCCATCGGGAGCGACCAGGAAATGGAGGGTTTGCGGGGCAGCGCCAGTGTGGCGGGGGAGGCGGCGCGCCATTGGCGCAGCAATAGTTGACGACGTTCCTCGGAGAGCCGCAGAGGCGCCGGTTGTTCACGTGATTTTTCGGAAGGATCGGTCGAGGCTTCGCGCACCAATGCAATCGTGCGTTTCAGCCGTTCGTGGAGCGCGGCCAGTTCGGGATCGTTGTCGATGCGGGCGCGCAGAGTGGCCGCATCGTCCTCGGACAATTCGCCCAACAGGAGCGCGGTCAGTTGCGCCTCCGGGTCGTCCCCGGGAGGAAGTGGGGTTTCGAAGCTCATGGCAGGACTCCGGTTTTGGCCAGTTCGGCGGCGATGGCCTTGAGTGCGTGGTGTAACAAATAGCCGACGTGCCCGGGTTTCAGCCCGGTGCGAACGCCGATTTCCTTGTAGGAAAGGTCCTCGTTGAATTTGAGCCGGATGATCTCGCGGCTTCGCGCGTCGAGCGTTTCGAGTCCAAGGCGGACCAGGCCGATGCCTTCCCAGCGGGCGATTTGATCGTCGGGAAGCGGCAGGGGATCGGGCGTGGAGGCTTCGGCGGGCGCGTCGGTGCCGGCGGGAGAAACGAAGGGCACGATCCTGCTGGCGCGGCGTTGATGGTTGAGGGCGAGATTGTGCACGGTCCGGTAGAGCCAGCGTCTGGGCTCCTGAATCTTTTCGAATTGGGCGTGAAGTTTCATGAAAGCTTCCTGGACGACGTCCTCGGCCGCGCCGTGGTCCCGGAGCAGGCGAAGCCCGTAGTGGAGGAGCGGCGATTCCAAGGCCGCGAAGAGTTCCTCAACGGATTCCCTTCGGGGCGGCTTCGCGCTGGCTTCGTCTGGGGAGGCCACGGGCATGCCTGTTGGATCTAGTTCATCATCACGTCGCCCGGGCCGGGTCATCCGGCCATTGTCGCTCTGCCTTCGGCATCGGCGTCGATGGGGTCATTGTCCTTATGACACGCCAGGGTGCTGGTTCTTAGACGATATTCGGGGGCCTTTGCTCCCACCGTGCGGAAGGATAACGAACGGGGGAGGGGGAAAGGATAAAGGGGAGTCAGACGCCAAGGGGTCAGTCCCGGCTATTGTTGAATTATGTTGATGTTAAGTCTGTTTGGCGTGTGGCGCGAGCGGAGCGGATGAGCGTCTGTTCGGCAAGCGAAAGCGGTAGAGG
>DATKEE010000481.1:0-4422 GCA_035544555.1 Candidatus Methylomirabilota bacterium | reverse complement strand
GAGTATCAGAGCGCCGCGGTGAAGAAATCGCTGCCGCTTGTCGAGACTCTGGCCGGACTGGAAGGGTTGGAAGCGCACGCATGGTCGGTTCGTGTCCGGGTCGCGGGTGGCAAACGGAAATCGTACCGAAAGAGACAAGGTTGATTGTGAAGCGAACCCCCGCGCCCAAACGGAATCCACGACGACTGATCCGCGCCGGCGTGCGCAAGCTGCGCGCCTACGTGCCGGGCGAGCAGCCCAAAGTCAGGGGGCTGATCAAACTCAACACGAATGAGAATCCGTATCCGCCGTCGCCCGCGGTGATTGAAGCGGTGCGCCAGGCCACGGATCAGCGGTTGCGGCTGTATCCGAATCCGGCGGCCGATCCCCTGCGGGAGGCGCTGGCCGCCCTGCACGGCTGCCGGACGGACAATGTGATCGCGGGGAATGGTTCCGACGAACTGCTGGCTTTGGCCACGCGGGCATTTGTGGAACCGATCTCGACCGGTGACAAGGCCCTTCAATCGAGCCGACCCTGCGTGCAGTATTTCACGCCGAGTTACTCCCTGTATCCCGTCTTGGCGGACATCCATGGCAGCCGCCGCAATCCCGTGCCGCTCGGGCCGGATTTTGCGTTGCCGTCCGTTAGTGGCTTGAAGGCGGGGAGGAAATGGGACTTCGGGGCGGCATTGACTTTCATCACGACGCCGAACGCGCCGTCGGGCCGTGGGTACGACACCGCCGAACTGGAAGCACTCTGTCGCGTTCAACGCGGGGTGGTCATTCTGGACGAGGCGTATGTGGATTTCGCAACCGAAAACGCGATGGAACTGGCGTTGAAGTTTCCGCACGTGATCGTGTCGCGCACTTTTTCCAAGTCCTGTTCGCTCTGCTTCCAGCGTGTTGGTTACTTCGTCGGGCATCCGGAGTTGATCGGCGCGCTGCATCGCATCCGGGACAGTTACAATGTGAACGGACTGGGGCAAGTGGCCGCGCTGGCGACGCTCGGGGACATCGAGTATTACCGGAAAAATATTCGGCGGATCATCAGCACGCGCACGCGCCTGGCCGGCGCATTGGGCGCGGAGGGATTCAAAGTGTTGCCGAGCGAGGCCAATTTTCTCCTGGTACGGCCGCCGCGGCTGCCGGCGCGTGACTGGCTGGAGGCGTTGCGTGAGCGGAGGATCCTGGTGCGATGGTTTGATCAGCCGAAGATTCGCCAGTATCTGCGCATCACGATCGGGAGTGACGCGGAGGTGGACGCGTTGTTGCGCGCGGTGAGGGGGATCAATCGCCGAGCAGGGCTGGGGTGATGAAAAAATCGAGGGAGCCCTTCGCGCGATCCTCGGAGTCCACGCAGGCCAGACCTGCCTTGGGCAACTGAAGGGCGTTGGGATCCGATATGGTGAGCAGTTCGCGCACGCGGGCGGCCAGCGAGGGGGCGTGTCCGACGAGCAGGACGTGCCGGCCTTTGGGTAGTTGCGCCAGCCAGCGGGTGAACGCGGCGGGAGGGGTTTCATTGCGCAAGGAATCGGTGAGCTGGAGTTTGTCCGGCGGGATGGCGTCGCAAAGCTGGAGGATGATCTCCGCCGTCTGGCGCGCACGGAGGAGCGGACTGCTGTAGGCGGTGTCGAAGCCCACGCCGGAACCGTTCAAGAAACGGGCCAGTTGTTCGGCTTCATCCCTGCCTCGCGGGGAGAGCGGACGGGAATGATCATCGGCCCCGTCGAGGGCATCCGAATGGCGGAGGAAATACAACTTCATGATCGCCACGATGCCACAGGTGCGGGCGCTGACAAACCGGGAACACCCGTGCGTTTACCGGCACCCCCACGCGTGCCTTTCATCCGTACGGACAAAACACACGCGCGGCCATTAGCGCCCGGATTGGCGGGTGTTATTTCCTGACGAGGGCGGCGACCCAGTGGCCCCCGGCGGGTGTCTGGATTTCCACCCAACGACCGCCTTGGAGGGATGTGCTTGCGGCTTCCCGGCCCGTGGCAATGTCGATCCATTGGAGATTGAATTCTCCTGTGGCGTCGCGGAGGTCGAGTTCGACGCGGCCACCGTCAGTGAAGTAAAGCGCGTAGGCTTCGCCGGGTTTCGCGGCCACGTAGGCCTCGTCGGGATCCCGGGCGCGGAGGAGTTCATTGGCCGGACGCACGTCCCACAGTTTGATCCTGGATTCCAGGGCACGGGCGGCGCGGATGGCGGCTTCGGCCTTTACCGAGAAGCCGAGACCGGAGTCGGGA
Source organism: Candidatus Methylomirabilota bacterium (assembly GCA_035544555.1). Taxonomy (GTDB): domain Bacteria; phylum Verrucomicrobiota; class Verrucomicrobiia; order Limisphaerales; family DATKEE01; genus DATKEE01. The sequence continues at coordinate 2,191 of DATKEE010000481.1, read as the reverse complement.
CGATGAAACCGCACGGCGGCGGCTCCACCGATGAGATGGCGCCACCAACGTTCGAGGCCGTCCCGATCCGTGCCATAGCGGCCGGTGTCGGCGCCGTAGGTTTTGACGGTGTTGATGGGGCGGGGATTGTCGGCGAGGCGGTCGCGGACCCATTGGAAATTGTCCCAATGTGTCTGGTCCTTTTGATGGTTGTTCTGGGAGACGTCGCAGAAATCGAAGCGTTCGGGGTAATCGAAGGTGCGGCGATGGCGATCCGCCTTGAGGTCCCAGTCGTCCCACATCTCGGTGAGGAACACCTCGACTCCGGCTTCGTTTGCGTGGCCGCGGATGAAGTCCGCCCAGTAAACGGCCCACGCCTCCTCGCCGGAGGTTTCATTGTCCATGCAGTAAAGGACGTTCGGGTGGGGGAGGGAATGGCGGAGCATTTCGTTGACGAATCGCTGCTGGTATTTGAGGACGACGGTGTTGTCGCGCTGTTGTGGGGTGGTGAAGAAGAAGGGTTGTTTGTTGGCGCCGGGATGGTCGGGGTATTCGGCGGCAAAGCCGGATTCGTCGTAGCTGTAGTTGACGTTGTTCTTTGGGTTGTAGGGATGGGGGCCCCAATTGTCGCGCGAGTAATCGAAACGGTCCCAGACTTCGATCTGGACGATGATGTCGCGTTCGCGGGTCCATTTCAGGAGATTCGAGAACCGGGTCCAATACTCGTCGTTCCACTGATCGAGGTCGTATTTTCCGTCGGGCAGGCGTTTGAAGGGATAGACCTCGAAGTCATGATCGGGCCGGTCGCTCATGGTATTGCGGATGTAATTCGCGCCGGCGGCGGCCATGGCGTCGAGGTGTTCTTTGAGGTCGGGAATCTGGAAGAGGCTGTCGTCCTTGCTGCCGCCGAGGAGGAGGATGGGTTGGCCCTGGTATTGCCAGTATTCAGGGTGCTCGGTGGAGGGGCGGATGCGGTTGGGGTTGTCGTCGGCCGGAGCGGCGTGGAGGCCGGGAGGGGTGGCGAGGGAGAGGCGGAGCGCGAGTGCGCCGAGCAGGCAGCGGGTGAGGTGGGCGCGCGAAGGGGATAGCCTCCAAGATTCAAGGCGGGGAGGGGAGCCGAGGGGGAAGCCGGGATGCGTTTTCATGGGAATGCCGCTGAACATGAGGCCGAAGCGGGGCGGGCGTCAAACGAATCGAAGCCTCGCTTTTGTGGAGCTGCGCTAGGTGGCCCGTGACATTGAATCAGGGGGCAGGATCATGAACGAAACCGGTGCACGCCAACTGCGAAGCCTCTCTTCGGGCGATAGAGTCGCGTGTTGATGCTACGGCTTCTTCGTTCGGAAGAATTTCTGGCCCGGTGTCAGCGGAACGGTGACGGTGTGATTCGTGCCGTCATCCAGCGGGGTTTCGAAATTGGCCATACCCGAACGCAGTTCCTCGCCGTAATGAAACGGCAGGGTTGTTCCCGCCCGGCAGGCGTACTCCCACTCGGCCTCGGTCGGCAGCCGATAACCCCCGCCCTCCGGCAACCGCCCGGCAACCTGCTCCATTTCCGTCAGTCGCACGCAAAAATCAATCGCCTCGTGCCAGGTCACCCGCTCGACGGGGAGATTGGAATCGCCCGTTGCCGCACTCGGATTGTTTCCCACCACCACGATGTATTCCCCCTGGGTCACCTCGTTTCTTGCCATGAAGAATCCCTGCGCTCCTCATGCACCTCCATGAACGAAAACAATTCCGCAGGCGAGGGATGGTCAATATCCGATTCCTTTTGGAAGCTGGGCGCGTACGTGTAGTACTTCGATTCGATCGGCGCGCCGTTGATCGACTGACTCATGCTGTAGCTCCGTGTTCGTGGGATGGCGGCTTCCACACCGTCTGTCGTGCGCACTCTCGCGCGGTCCGCCGGACAGCGGTAGATGCCAACGGAGGTGTTGTACCGGTGCCCATTGTCTCCGTTCCGTCCGGCGGGCCGCCGGACGGAACAGGCTGCAGCCTGTGCCACCCAGCCCTGCCCGTGCGGGTTGGCCGGCTGATCGCCGCCGTCGTTGCGTGAACCAGTTTTCATCGTCTGGCAATCATTGCCCCATCTTCCAACCTCCATCCTCTCGCCACGTCACTCCGCGAGATCAGGACCGACGTTTCTTGCCCCGTGCGCCAAAAGTAACTGTTACCCGAGAGGGAGATTCGTTGTGCCAAAAGGGGTGTTACC
>DATKEE010000480.1:0-11239 GCA_035544555.1 Candidatus Methylomirabilota bacterium | reverse complement strand
GATTCCCCTCCGGCAACATCGAGGTTCACCCCGCGCAACACCTTCAGTCCCGATCCGCCGGACGCGGATGCAAATTCCTTGGAGACCGATTCCAGAGTCGCGAGGCTTTGGTTCGATGGCATGGACTATTTGTGCTGCAATCCTCCCGCAGGCGAACAGCAAAAAAAAGACCGGCACTATTTTCCCTTCCGCCGGCGGGAGACTGAGGGTGAGGGAAAGAGGAACCCCTTCACGCCGGAAAAGAAGACCGCCGATATCGCGGATGGTCGCGGATCAACGAATGATTGTCGGTATCGGTATCGCAATCGGTATCGGGATCGATTCCCTGTTGTCCCTTGCCGGCCGCCACCCCACAACAATCGTCAACCTTCCCAGGTCCAGAACTCAGTTCTTCTCTCCTCTCGATTTCGATTTCGACCCCGACCCTGATTCCTTTTCACTCAAACGAATGCGGCGGGCCACCCCTCCCCGCGCCGCATCGGCTTGTCCGACAAAAGCCTTGCGACCACGCGGGAGCTCTTTCATATTACGCCCTAACCCTTGAAGCTGGGTTCGGATTCGGCTGATCCCGTCCCAGCCGCTTGCTGGATGGACTGAATCCAAACCTCACACACACAGGCATCTTATGAAACCTTTCCACCTTGCAGCATCTCTCATGATAAGCGGTTCCATTGTATTCCTCGCCGGATGCGGCGGAGGAGACGAGCAAACCTCGGCACCCCTTCCCATGCCGGAAGAGATCGCGGAGGCCGCCCCGGCCGAGGAACCCGCTCCCCAAGAGGCTCCGCAGTTCCAGATCCCGGCCGCTCAACCCGGCGAGGAGCCGACAGCTCAGGAAGTCGCGCAATATCAGAACGCCCAGCAGTATCTCCAACAAAGCGCTCAAACCATCCTGAAGGAAATGGAAACCGCCCCGGCCCCCACGACCGAAAGGGAGCGATTCCGGCGCAATATGAACTGGATCGTCGTCCTGAAGGACGGGAACGCGCAACAGAGGGCCGAGGTGAGGAATCAGATTCGGGAGGCGGGTTTAAGCCGCGATGAAGCCATGGAACTCGAGCAGCTTTTCCGCATGTATAACGTCCGTCCGTAAATGGCAGCTGCCTCTTGCCACGGATCGAAGGGAGATAATCAAAAGAGCCGGCCTGTTCCCAGGCCGGCTCTTCCGAATTAAATTACTCAAACCTGACCGGGCGAGGTCACCCTCCCCGGCCGGAGGCGGTGAACGGATTGTTCCACAGCAGATTCCTTGTGGGAATCCCAACTTCGTTGTAATAGGCGTCCACATCAATCCATTCGACGTGCCCGCCAAAGGCTCCGAGACCGGCTCCGCGGCTGTGCCGCTCACTCACCCCTTCTCCAGGCTGGTTGCCCCCGTCATTAAAGTAGAAGCTGCTCGGGCCTTCGTCCTGCTCCCACATGATGTAATCAACCGGACGGAATTGGCTGATCTTCAAGGTCGAACCCCTCGGGCGTCCGGGAATGCCGTTATACCTTTGCACAGACCCATTCATCGAATAGCTGGCCAGGTTCTGCCCCGTGCCACTGCGCATCCGTGCGTTGCGGGCCTCCTGTGCATTCGGATCGCGGTCCAGCGGACAGCGATAAACGTTCGTCTCTGTCAACAATGGATAGATCTGTCCATCCTTCATGGAATTCGGACTGATGGAGCCGCGGGAAATTGTTCCATCCGGCCACGCACCACGCGAATTCGGTCCGCCGGCGGTGTACAGCCACCCCGGAACGCCTACGGTGGAGTTCGGATCCCCCCAGTTGGGCCACGGCAGATAATCCTGGTTGTCCGTGGAATACATGTGAATGGACAACATCAACTGCTTCATGTTGTTGATGCACGAGGTGCGCGCGGCGCGTTCCTTGGCGGCGCTCAGCGCGGGAAGAAGCATCGCCGCCAGGATCGCGATGATGGCGATCACCACAAGCAACTCGATCAAGGTGAACGCCCGGCGTTCAGGGCACTGCCGGGGGGGAGTGGAGTCAACGATTCTTGATTGGCGCATAACGGAACGGGTTGATGGTTTGAGGCCAAAGCGACTCACGCGCTTGGGCTCTTTGGGCTTGTGGGGCAGCTTAGGTTTTTCGGGGGGGCGGGTCAACTGTGCGTTTGACCGCCCACAAGGCACCCGGCAGCGGGAAAACCGCGTCTCGAGTGCGATCTGTGCGCCTTGGCAGATCAGGGACTGCGGTGGAACGCGTCCTACCGGGATGAGTTGGTGACCATTGTGGTGGTGCCGGCTGTGGCGCCGGGTGGCAACGGCGGCACCTTGAACGATTGAGGCATGGGCGGCATGGGGGGCACCCGGCGCACCAACTCACGCCAGGCGTGACGCTCGCTCGGTGACATCGCCGCCCATCGATCCGCGTTCCGGAGGAACTGACGCCGCTCATCCGGCGGAAGGTCCGCGAACTTTCGAAATGCCTCGATGCAATGCCGGCGCATCGCGGGCGGCAGCTTCTCAAATGCCTGGAGCGACTCCTCCATCTCCAGGCGCTCGGCTTCCGTCAAGCTGCCCAATGCCTGTCTTTTCTCCCCGGCCGTCAATTCGAAGAATTCCTGGAAATGCCTGTACATCCGCCGCCGCGTCTCCTCCGGCAGCGCGCGCAGACGATCAAGCTCCCCCACAATCTGCCGTCTCTGTTCCGCGGGCAGCCTCTGCAGGAGAGCGGTCTGGCCGTCCCCGGAAATCCCCTCCAGACGCACCAGGTAGTGGATGGTCAACTCGTGATCAAGCAATTCCGCCCGGGCCTCCGGCGACAGTTGATCCCACAACGCCAGCCGGCTTTCCACCAGTCCGCGTTCCGGCTCCGGAATGCGGGAGAGCGCATTCGAGCGGGGTTCCGGCGCCAGCTCCAGGAGCGGACGCAAATACCAGCGCAGTTCCATCATCCGCAAACGCAATTCCCGCTCATCGGGTTCCAGCGCCTCGAATTCCCTGAGCCCGTTCAAAATCAAATCGCGGGATGGACCGGATCGACCGGCCAGAAAGCGCTCCCGATCCTCCGGGCTTTGGAGCATCAACTCACGGAAAAGGTGAATGGGCGAACGGACAACCGGCACCGGAGGCTGGATGCCGGCGCTTGCGGGCTCGCCCGACGATTCCGCGCCCCGACCCGGCGTCGCACCGATCAACAGGCAGCCCGGCACCATCCAAAGGTGGAGCGACAGGAACCGCTGGATGAATGCTTGACCGATCATATCAACGCGCGAAATCTGACGAATCCCACGGAAGGGTCTCCAGAGCGGCCAGCAATTGAAGATCGTCCGGAGGCGGGAAAGCGGGCGGCAGCCGCACAATCGTTTCGAAGTCCACCCAAAGGTTCGTGTTGGAAGGTGACAGATCCGGCTCCGCCAGTGCCGTGGCCCTTGAGACTCGCGAGATCAGCGCGGTGTGTTCCGCGAGTTCAACCCGGTAACTTTGTTGTTGATACTGGTGGGTCCACAGGCCCAGCCCCAACAGAAACACAGCGGCACCTCCACTCACGGCCGCCCGGCGCAACCACCCCAAATCCATCCACCAGGACCGAAAGCGCCCCCGCCCGCGATTTGCATGGACCGCCTCATCCCGTTGCGCCGCCTGCACGACGCGCGCGGTGAAATTGGACGAGACCGGTGCCGCGGGAAGGCTGTCCAGCGCCGCATTCAGCCTGGATTCGGACTCCCAGTCCTCACGGCACTCCGGGTGGGCCTCGAGATAGGCCTCGAGCCGCGCCCGCTCGCCGGCGGACAGTTCGCCGCGCCACGCGCGTTCGAGCCAGTCCTGGTAGTCGGGATTCTTCATGGTGCCTGATTTCCGTGGATTAATAACCATCGACCGGCCAAAGTTGCAGTGCTCATTCCTTGTTCTCCCAGGTGCCCGAACGGAGATAGGGCTTGAGTCGCTGTTTCAGGGTTTCCCGACCCCGATGGATCAGGGATTTGGTGGCCGAGAGCGAGCAGCCCAGCACCCGGGCGATTTCCTCGTAGGACAATTCATCCTGCCGGCACAACAGGATCGCGGTTCGCTGGTTCTCAGGCAGTTGTTGGAGCGCCTCCTGGATCTTCAACTCCAGTTCGTTTTGGAGCAGCGACTCCGGGGCCGCCGGACTGCGCGCGTCCTCGAACTGCCGCACGGGCGCATCCTCCCCGCCCGCGGACTGTTCGATTGATTCCGCCGGGCGACGCGAACGACGTCGGATTTCATTCAAACACAGGTTGCGGACAATGGTGTAGAGCCACGTGGAAAACCGCGCCGAAACCTTGTAACGCGGGGCGGATTTGTACACCTGGATGAACACGTTCTGGGCGATGTCCTCCGCCTCGCTGGGGTCGTTGAGGTTCCGGGCGATCAGGTTGACGACCGGTTGCTTGTGTTTCTCAACCAGTTGTTCAAAGGCATGAACGTCCCCATGCTTCACGCGCAACATCAGCTCGGCGTCGGGATCGTTCCGGGTGGCCATCGGGTGCAAACTCTAGCAAACACCGTTGCCGTCACAAGGTTTTGACCCCCTCCGGACCGCCGGTGTGTGGGCCGCTTGATCGCCGCACTCCAAAAGGCCGCCCCACTCTTGCGTTCGTCCGGCTTTATCACCAAGGTGATGCCCGGATGCCGACGCTTCTGGAAAAGATTCAAACCAGCGCCGACCAGCGACTGAAGCTCCCACCCAACCGCCTGCCCCGCGAGGACCTTGCGCCTTACAAGCGGTATTTGAAGGTGGAGACCCATCGCTTGAAGATGGCCCACCGCGCGGGCGCCGAGGGAAGGCGCATCTGCCAGGCGCGGGCCGCCATCCTGGACGCGCTCATCCGCAATGTCTTCGAAGCGGTCCTCACCCGTTCACCGCAGGTGACCGCGGGGCGGACCCCGCCGCCTCCCCTGGCCCTGGTGGCCCTCGGCGGCTATGGCCGCGCGGAACTGAATCCGCACAGCGACATCGATCTCATGTTTTTGCACAACGGCGACCTGGTGTCGCGCGGCCGGACGCATCAGGGTTTGGCGGCATTGACCGACGGAGTGCTCTACACCCTCTGGGATCTCGGCTTCAAGGTGGGCCACTCGGTCCGCAGCATCGAGGATTGCATCCGGGTGGCCAACGGCGACATGCAATCCAAGACCTCCCTGATCGAGGCGCGACTGCTGGCGGGAGACGAGCCGTTGTTCAATCGGTTTCAGAAGGCGGTGCTGACACGCTGCGTGGCGGGTCACGAGGACGCCTACATCGAGGCGCGATTGCGCGATCAGGCCGCGCGGCGCGAAAAATACGGGAACTCGCCCTGCATGCAGGAACCCAACGTGAAGAACGGTTGCGGCGGTCTCCGCGACTACCAAAACCTTCTCTGGATGGCGTTCTTCAAATACCGGACCCGGTCGCTGGACGAACTCGAGGAGCGCGATCACATCAGCGCGGGCGAACGAAAACAACTCGAGGCGGCCTACGATTTCCTCCTGCGCGTGCGCACCGAATTGCACGAGCATCTGGACCGCCCCGTCGATACGCTCCCCAAAAGTGTCCAGCCCGCCATCGCCTCAAACCTCGGCTACGCGGAACGCTCCCCCCGCCGTCGCATCGAACGCTTCATGCGCGACTATTACACCCACGCGCGCAACATCGACCTCCTCACCCGCACCGTCGAGCAACGCCTGGCCCTGCTCCCCCAGCCCAAGCGCCTCCCCTCCCTCCGCCAGATCATCCGCACCCGGCGTCAGCGCGCCAATCAACGGCTGCTCGACGGCTTCCGCCTCGTCGATGGTGAAATCCATCCCGGTTCGCCCCGCGTGTTCCGCGATCAGCCGCGCCGGTTGATGCGCGTGTTTCTTCATGCCCAGCAACGCGGGCACCGGTTGCACCCCGACCTCGCCCAACTCATCCGCCGGCAACTCCAACTCGTGGACCGCTCCTTCCTCCGCGATCCCCACGTGCACCAAACCTTCCTCGAAATCCTGAATCAGCGCGGCAACGTCGCGCCCATCCTCCGCGCCATGCATGAGGTCGGTTTCCTCGGCAAATACATCCCCGAATTCGGACGGCTCACCTGCCTGGTCCAGCACGAGTTTTATCATCAGTACGCCGCCGACGAACACACCCTGGTCTGTCTGGCCAAACTCGACCAGGTCTGGGAGGCGAAGCAGGCCCCCTACAATCATTACACCGAGATGTTTCAGAACCTGGAGCAACCGTTCCTCCTGTATCTCGCCCTCCTGCTTCACGACGCCGGCAAGGCCTTCGAGACTGATAACCACGCCCTCCTCGGCGGCGAGATCGCGATGAAGCCCGGCAAACGGCTCGGTCTGGACGCCGCCTCGCTTCACTCCCTGCGGCTGGTCATCGAAAACCACCTCGCCATGGCTCAAATCTCCCAGCGCCGCGATCTCGAGGATCCCGCCGTCATCAGAAAATTCGCCGCTCTCATCGAAAACCCCGCCAACCTCACGCTGCTCACGCTTCACACCTTCGCCGATTCCCAGGGCACCAGCGACCAGTTGTGGAACGGCTTCAAGGACACCCTTCTGCGCGCGCTCCATCACAAGACTCTCGAAGTCCTCATGGGCGGAACCGAGTTCATTCTCGCCGAGGCGCGCCGTCGCGAACAACTCGCCGCCGAAGTCCGCCGCCGCCTCCCGGCCACCTTCGGCGAGGAGGAGATCAACGCCCACTTCGCCAATCTCCCGGCCCGCTACTTCCAACGCCACTCCGCGCGCGACATCTGCACCGATCTCACACTCACCCACCGCTTCCTCCACCTCCAATCCTCGGAGTCCGACAACGTGCTCGAGCCGGTCATCCACTGGCACAACGAGCCCGACCGCGGCTACACCGTGGCCAAGGTCTGCACCTGGGATCGCGCCGGGTTGTTCAGCAAAATTGCCGGCACCTTCACCGCCGCCGGCCTGACCATCCTCAGCGCCGGCATCATCTCCCGCCGCGACGGCATCGTGCTCGACACCTTCTGCGTCATGGACGCCGCCGAAGGCAAACCGGCCGGCCGCGAACAGCGCGAACGATGCGAATCCCTCCTCACCAAGGTGCTCACCGGCGGCGCCGTGGATTTCGAATTGTTGATCGGCCGCCTCCAGGTGCGACGCCCGATCTACCAGCCCCTCCAGGGCGAACGCATCCCCACCCGCATCGAATTCGACAACACCAGCTCCGACGCCCGCACGCTCATCGAAGTGGAAACCGAGGATCGCCTCGGGTTGCTCTACGCCATCTCACGGAAACTGGCGGCGCTGGATCTCGACATCTCCGTCGCCAAAATCTGCACCGAGACGGGAGCCGCCATCGACAGCTTCTATGTGCGCGAAGCCGATGGTCGGAAGATTGAGTCGCCGGAGCGGCAACGGGAGATCGAGCGCGGCCTGATCAAGGCCGTGGCCGCGCTCGACAAATGGGGTTGAGGCAATCGGCTGGCAGGAATCCGGTCAGGGAATCACGCGATGGGTGGTGCGTTCCTTGATCCAGGCGTAATCGGGGCTGCCCGGGGCCGTGAAGTTAAAGGAATTGTACGTCCCGCGAATCGGGTGCTTGGTGCTGGCCTCGAGCCACTTCTTGATCTCCGCGTGGCCGTCCCCGAACGAGAACCCGCAGGCTCCGTTGTGATAACTGGCCGGCAAATCCCGCCAGTAAGCCTGCCGCGGATTCTCATACATCCGGGTCGCAAACCAACCATCGTTGATCCCGTCCGGATGCTCGTCCAGGAACACCCAGGCATCGGTCGGAGGCAGGGTCGTGAAATCGGCGCGCTTGCGAAAGGTGCGGTAGCCGGGATTGTTGCCGGCAGCTCCACCTTCCGGCCCGAGTTCCCCCGCCATCCAACTGTTCATGGCGATGCTTCGTATCCGTGGCACCATCCCGCCGCCGCGCGGCAGGGCGACCGCCGTCTTGTCCGCCGGACATTTGTAAACTTCCAAGGATTCAATGTACTTCCAGAGCGATCCATCCTTGATCAATTGCTCATCCCAATTATCCGTGTTACCCGTATCGTAATTCAGGTTCCCCAGCACCCAGTCCTTCACTCCGGAGGAAAGCAGGGGCTTGTTGGGCGCCAGCCAGTCCTCGTTGTCATCGGCGTACAACCACCAGCCAATTCCCATCTGCCGGAGGTTGTTGACGCAACTGATGCCCTGCGCCTTGGCCTTGGCCTTGGACAGCGCGGGCAGCAGCATGGCCGCTAAAATCGCGATGATGGCGATCACCACCAGCAGTTCGATCAGGGTGAATCCGCCGCGTGAAAGCCGGCGGGTGGAGGAGTTGGGAATGGGCAGTTGCATGTCGCGGTTTCGCAGGTTCGGGTTCCAACGGATCAAGGCTCAAATCCTAACCCGCCAGCCCCCGCGACTCAAGTGTGCGTTTCTCCGCACACTACTGCTGAGGTGTGATTAATTGTGGGTAAAGCGGCTCCCCAAACTTTGTTACAATTGTAACAAAGTTTGGGGAGCCGCTTTCATCGGGTTTTGTTTCAGGGTGTCACGAAGGCCCGCGCGACACGCCAGGTCCTTCGCGTAGCAGCGGAGGTAACGACGCTCTGACTCTCCGTTCCGCGGCAGCCCCCAATCACACCCCCCAACCATTCGTAGAGAATTGCTCTCCTTTCACCCGGCTTTCAATGCCACACCATCCTGTCGCGGTCCGATTGTGAATAGCTGTGAACATGTCTGTCTTGCGAGCGGAGGCCGCGCTCCCGCACTCTCGCGGCATGAGCGATCCAGCGACGATCCAGATGCGAAACGAGGCGCGGGAGTTCTTGCGGGAAATGGACCCGCGCGCGCGTTCGCAGGGGCGCACCTATCACCGGCGGGCGCTTGTCGAGGACATCGAATGGTTGTCGGATACGGCGTTCGTGGTGGCCCTGACGGGCACACGGAAGCATTCCGTCGCGCTCGAGTTCGACGAGGACACCGGCTGGTCCTCGGAATGCACCTGCCCGATGAAGTTCGACTGCAAACACATCTTCGCCGCGATGACGGCCCTTCTGGAGGCGGATTTCCTTTCCACGGACGAAGGCGACGGCGGCGTCCACCGGACTCCGTCCCCGCGCGAGAAACCCGCCGAAGGGAATCGCCCGGTTCGCTTCGCCGCGGAGGTAAAGGAGGCGCTGGGCCGGCCATTGTCGTCGCGCGAGAAGGAGTATCTGCAACGACTGACCCGGGTGTATGAGCGGTGCCGCCAAGCGCGGCGCATCACCCACTGGGATTTCGAGGAACTGGGATTTCGACTGCCCGGCTACGGCTGGGACGTGCTGGACATCTGGCCCGCGTTTCCGGAGTCGGAAAAGGATTTCTGGCTGCACGTGGTCAACGCGGCCACCGAGCGCGGCCTGAGTGTGCCTGAGTTCATGGCGCCCGTATCCGATCTCGCGCCCTTGAAGGAGCGGCTTCACGACTGGCAGCGGCTGCGCGAAATCGACCGGTGGAAGCGGGTCATCGAGGAGGAGCAGGATCATTCCCGCGCGCTCATCGGACCGGACCGGGCCGAACCTTACGAGCTGCGATTGAAAATCACGCCCGGCGTCGCGGTGCTGGAATGGCGGGGGCCGAAGGAAGCGGAGTTCACCCCCTTGCGCCCCACCCAGGCCCGGCTGCTGGAGCAGCTTCATCGTGAAAACGGCGTGCGGTTTCCTCCCGAAACCGACTGGTTGTGGAGCATCTTCGCCGACCGCATGAACGCCGGTGGAACGTTGGAAATGAGGCTGAACCATCCGGGGGAGTTTGAATTGATCGACCGGCTCCTGCGCATGCCGGCCTGTTTTCCATTGTTCGTCAATGAGAACGGCGAGCCGTTCCGGCGATCCGAGCGCGCGCTCCGCTGGCAACTGGATGCCGCCCCGGATTCCACCGGGGATTATTGCCTGCGACTCGTCCAGGAGGACGGCTCTCCCGTGTCCAATCTCTCGCTGGCGTTCAACGGCAACCCGACGCTTTACCTCACCCATGACACGCTTTTCACCGGTCCCCCATTGAAGACCGGCGTGCTGAATCCGGCTGTGGAAAACCGGGTTCCCGCCCCCGCCCTGGAAACCGCCGCCGGCGCCTCCTTGCTCCGCTCCCTGGACATCGGGTTGCCGCCCCGGCTGAGTGAACGGGTGCGCCCCGTGCCTTTGCGCGCGGTCTTTGTGTGCCGCATCGAACCCAACTACCGCGGAAGTCCCACCGAATACTGCGTGATCCGTCCCGAGGCTCGAACCATGCAAGGGAGAAGGGTCGAGACCTGGAATGGCGCCTCGTGGCAGGATTCGCGTGGGGGAAGGCGGACGGCGACCGAGGAGAGGAACGGGACAATCACCCTGTATGACCGGAGCACGCTGGAGTCCGGCGGCCTGGTCCTCGGGCCGTTGAGCGCGAAATGGGATGTCCAACGCGGAGGCTACAGCGCGCGCGTGACGCGAAAATTTCCCGCGCTGTTCGCCGCCTGGATCCAATCGCTGCCCAAGACGGTGGAACTCGAGCTCCACGGCGAACTGGCCTCGTTCAAGGAGGACCCCGTTCGCGCCGGCGTGCGACTGGACGTCAACGAGGGCGACATCGACTGGTTCGACCTGAAGGTCGTGCTGGACGTCGCCGAGACCGATCTGACGCCCGACGAATTGAAGCTTCTGCTGGATGCCGGCGGTCAGTTCGTGCGACTCAAGGGCCGGGGCTGGCGCAAGCTCGATTTCGATCTTTCGGACGAGGAGGACGAGCGGCTGGCGCGGCTGGGTCTCAACCCCCGAGAACTCAGTTCCGAGCCCCAGCGCCTCCACGCCCTGCAACTGGCCGACCCGGCCGCGAAGAAGCTGCTGCCGGAGGAACAATTCGCCCGCATCGAACGCCGCGCCGGCGAAATCAAGGCGCGCGTCACCCCGGACCTTCCACCCACGATCCAGGCCTCCCTCCGTCCGTATCAATGCAAAGGCTTCCACTTCCTGGCCTACCTCTCGGAAAACCGGTTCGGCGGGATACTGGCCGACGACATGGGCCTCGGCAAAACGTTGCAAACGCTGACGTGGCTGGCCTGGCTTAAGGACAATCAATCCTCCGCATCCAATGGCGACGCCTCCCACCCCGTGCTGGTTGTCTGTCCCAAGAGCGTGATGGACAACTGGCGCGCCGAAGCCGCCCGGTTCCTCTCCAGTCTGCGCGTCAGGGTCTGGCCGGCGCGCGAACTGAACGATCTGCCCGCGAAGACGGACACCGCCGATCTACATGTCATCAACTACAGCCAGCTCCGCCTTCTGGGCGAGTCGCTGGCGCCCGTGCGCTGGCTGGCC
>DATKEE010000479.1:0-3778 GCA_035544555.1 Candidatus Methylomirabilota bacterium | reverse complement strand
CGCTCTGGATGGTGGGGACGTTGTCCCTGATGAGGTACATCGGGATGACCTCCACGGCGCCACCGATGAGGATGGCGATGAGGGTGAGGGTGGAGAACAGGACGGGTTTGCCTTCGAGCCAGCGATGGCCCCAGGGGCCCTTGCCGTGGGGTTTTACGGTTTGGGAGTGGGCGGAGAGGGGGGCGGCCTGGACCTCCTGTTCCGGAATGAACCGTCCGGATTTCGCGGTTTTCCACAGGTTATAGGCCATCAGGCAGGCGCCGATGATGTAGAGCGAACCGCCGATGGCGCGCAGCCGGTACATCGGGAGCAGTTGCAGCACGGTTTCCATGAAGTTCGGATAGAGGAGGAAGCCCTCGTTGGTGAACTGCTTCCACATGAGTCCCTGGGTGATGCCGCTCCAGTACATTGGGACGACGTAGAACATCATGCCGAGGAGGGCGATCCAGAAGTGCCAGTTGGCGAGACTCACGGACCAGAGCCTCGTGTTGTAGAGGCGCGGATAGAGCCAGTAGAGCACGCTGAAGGTGAGGAATCCGTTCCAGCCGAGGGCGCCGGTGTGGACATGGGCGATGGTCCAGTCCGTGTAATGGGAGAGGGCGTTCACGGATTTGATGGCGAGCATGGGGCCTTCGAGAGTTGCCATGCCGTAGGCGGTGAGCGCGACGATCATGAATTTGAGCATGGGTTCCTGGCGGACCTTGTCCCAGGCGCCGCGGAGGGTGAGGAGTCCGTTCAGCATGCCGCCCCAGGAGGGGGCGATGAGCATGATGGAGAACACCATGCCGAGGGATTGCGCCCAGTCCGGCAGGGCGGTGTAGAGGAGATGATGCGGTCCCGCCCAGATGTAGATGAAGATGAGCCCCCAGAAATGGATGATGGAAAGGCGATAGCTGAACACCGGCCGTTCCGCCGCCTTGGGCAGGAAGTAATACATCAGGCCGAGGTAGGGGGTGGTGAGAAAGAAGGCGACGGCGTTGTGACCGTACCACCACTGCATGAGCGCGTCCTGCACCCCCGCGTAAATCGAGTAGCTCTTGAACAGCCCCGCCGGCACGGCCAGGGAATTGCCGATGTGAAGCACCGCGACGGTGATGGCCGTGGCGATGTAAAACCAGATGGCGACGTAAAGATGTTTTTCGCGCCGGCGCAGGATGGTGCCGAACAGATTCACCGTGAACGCGACCCACACGATGGTGATCGCGATGTCGATGGGCCATTCGAGTTCCGCGTATTCCTTGCTCGATGTGAGGCCGAGCGGCAGGGTGATCGCCGCGCCGACAATGATGGCCTGCCACCCCCAGAAGTTCACCTTGCTCAGGAAGTCGGAAAACATCCGCGCCTTGCACAGGCGCTGGAGGGAGTAGTAGATGCCCATGAACATGCCGTTGCCGACGAAGGCGAAGATGACGGCGTTTGTGTGCAGGGGGCGCAGGCGGCCGAAGGTGGTGAACGGGAGGTTGAAGTTCAACTGCGGCCAGAACAACTGGCAGGCGATGAGCAGCCCCGCGCCGAAACCGATCAGACCCCAGACGATGGTGGCAATCGCGAAGGCGCGGACGATGCGGTTGTCGTAGCGAAAGGTTTCGACGTTCATGGATTCTTCGGATTGCTTTGGGTGGGGGGATCGGTTTCGGTCCGGGATGAAGGGGGTTCGTCGGTCAGAAGGCGCATCGATGGCGTGCAGGTGTCGTCGTACTGGCCCGAGCGAACGGCCCAGATGAAGGCGGCGAGGAACAGGGAGGCCAGCGCGACGCTCGTGAGAATGAGCAGGACCAGGACGATCATGACAGGCCCTCCTTCGCCGCGGCGGGTGTGAGGAGGGGCATCCGGTCGATGGAGGAACGGCGGGACGTTTCCCGGCGCCGATGGACACCGGCAAAGATCCGGCGCGCCCTCCAGCGCGTGGCGCCGATGGCGACCAGCACCACCGACACCGAACTCAGCGGCATCAGGATCGCGCAGACCAGCGGGGACAGAAACCCCGCCGCCGCGATGGAAACACCGGCGACGTTATAGACGCCCGAGACCACGAAACCCGCCCGGACGACCCGTGCCGCGTCCCGCGAGAACGCCAGGACTTCGGCCAGGCGGGGAAGCCGCGCCGCCTCGAGAATCACGTCACTGGCGGGCGAGAAGGTGCCCACCTGTTCGACGACCGCGACGCCCGTGTTGGCCTGCCTGAGCGCGCCGGCGTCGTTCAACCCGTCGCCGACCATCATGACCGTGTGTCCGGCCTCCTGGAGTTCACGGATGACGTTCAGTTTGTCGAACGGGGTTTGATTGAACGCGACGCGCGCGGTGACGCCGAGCAGTCGCTGGAAACGTTCGGATTCGGACGCATGGTCGCCGCTCAACAGGACGAGATTGTGCGTTTCGCGGAGGCGAGGGAGCAGGGTTTCCACCTCGGAGCGCAGCTTGTTTTCCAGGACGAAACATCCGCGCCAACGGCCGTCGATGGCCACGTGGACGGAACTGTCACGCGCGGGCGGCGGGCGGTGTTCGGATCGCGGCGGGGAAGATTGCCCGGGGACTTGTCCGACAATCGAAGGCGCGCGGCCCTCATGGCCGTTGATCGAATCATCCGGCGGGTTTGCGGCGCCGCGCGATTGCAGCCAGAATTCCGAGCCCATCCAGATGCGGCGTCCGGCGACAATGCCCTCCATTCCGCGGCCGGGTGTTTCGACAAACCCGAGCACCGGTTCCATGCGGTTTCCGCGCGTCAATTCCGCGATCCTTGACGCCAGTGGATGCGCCGAGTGTCGGGTCATCGAGTGGAGCGCCTGCTCCTCGGCCGCCGTCAACGGCTCGCCGCGCCAGGCCGTCGTTCCATTGCCGGGTGAGGTCAGCGTTCCCGTCTTGTCGAGAACGATGGTGTCCACCCCGCTCATTTGTTCGATGACGCGGGCATTGCGGAGGAAGACGCCGTGCCCCGCCAGCGACCGGTGCGCGGTGCCGAGGGTCAACGGGGCAGCCAACGCCAGCGCGCAGGGACACGCCACGATGAGGACGGATGTGAACGCCTTGAGAACGACGCCGGCATCGACGGCCAGCCAGAAAAGCGCCGAGGCGACCGCGATTCCGATGACCCCCCAGGTGAAGGGGCGGCTGTAGCGGTTGGTCAGCGAGTTCCGGTCATCGTCACGTTCCCGGTGGAAGGCCTCGTTGTTCCAAAGGGAGGTCAGATAGCTTTCGGAGACGGGTTTGACGGTCTCGACCTCGATGGCGCCGCCCATCTGGCGTCCGCCCGCGAAGAGATGTTCCCCGGGGTTGCGGTTGACCGGGACCGACTCGCCGGTGACGAAGGCGTAATCGATGAGGCCATCGCCATCGAGCAGTCGCGCGTCGGCGGGCAGGAGTTCGCCGTGACGAAGGAGCAGATGATCGCCGACGGCCACCCGGGAGATGGCCGCGGGAACGTCGCCTTCCGGGGTGCGGCGCAGGACGGCGAGCGGGAAGAAGCCCTTGTAGTCGCGATTGAAAGCCAGGCGGTCGAAGGTCTTTCGTTGAAACAGGCGTCCGCACAGGAGAAAGAAGATCAAACCGGTCAGGGAATCGCAGTATCCCTCGCCTCGGCCGGAGGCCACCTCGAACACGCTCCGGCCATAGATGGCCGCGAGTCCAATCGCGATGGGGACGTCAAGTGTGACCATCCGCTCCCGGATGCTGAACCACGCGGCGCGCCAGTAGTCCGCCGCGCTATAGACCAGCACAGGGAAGGCGAGGGCGAGACCCAGCCATCCCGCGAGGACGCGAAACCAGGGGCCGCTCAGGCTGT
>DATKEE010000478.1:0-4061 GCA_035544555.1 Candidatus Methylomirabilota bacterium | reverse complement strand
TCGCCGTCAGCAACGTCAGCGCCACAAATGTCACGGCCAGGGTTTTCAGCTTGCCCGTCGCTCCGGCCATTGCGGTATGTGAGGGGATAGTATTTCTCATAGAGTAGATATTAAGGAGCTGATCGTATCTTTGCTATGGGGTGAACCCCCTACCCTGGATGCCTAGCGACTTGACCCGGTTTCGGACCCTCCCAGGATCCATGGCGCTGACCGACCTCTACCTCCTCGGGCTTGCGGCGAAGCACGGAGGCCGCTTCGCCACCTTCGACACCGGCATCGACGCCTCACTCATCCCCGGCGGTGAAGCAGTACTTTTGAAATTATGAAGGATGAAGGATGAGGGATGAAATACGGTGAATCTCCACAGGAAGACCTCAGGGAGTGGACGACGGCCTTCGCGTTGCGGGTGGTCAAGCTGTTTGGAGCCTTGCCGAAATCGACCGAGGCGCAGGTTTTGGGCAAGCAGCTTCTGCGGTCGGGGAATTCGGTCGGAGCCAACTACCGCGAGGCTCACCGGGGCGCTCAGATGCCGATTCAGACGATCGTGACCTGGACGCTGCTCTCAATGATGCCCGCGCCGATGGCGTAGCGGGTCAGTCCGGCGGTGTCGTGAATGTCGAGCTTGGACATCAGATGCGCGCGGTGCTTCTCGACGGTCTTAATGCTGATATCCAATTCGGCCGCGGTCTCCTTGTTGGCCTTGCCCTCGGCGATCATCTGGAGCACTTCCATCTCGCGGGAGGTCAACCGCGCCGCCGGCTTGCCGCGCCGCCCCGCGCGCTCGGCCGAATGCTTCAACCGGTCAAGCCGCCGGGAAACGGAGGGACTGAAAAAAGTGTTTCCCGCGTGAACCTCCCGGATGGCATGGCACAACTCGTGGGCGGAGGCCTGTTTGAGCAGAAATCCAGCGGCCCCGAATTCGGTGGCCCTTTTCACATACTCGTCATTAGGGTGCGCGGAAAGAACGAGCACGCGTGTGGCGGGATCGGCCTTGAGTATCTGCCGGGTGGCCTCCAGTCCGTTGAGCCGGGGCATGGCGATGTCCATCAACACCACGTCGGGTCGCAGTTTGGCGGCCAGGACCACCGCTTGGCGGCCATCCCCGGCCTCACTGACCACCCGCAAGTCCTCTTCCATTTCCAACATCCGGCGCAGTCCTTCACGAACGATCATATGGTCTTCGGCCAGCAGTACATCGATTCGTTTCATGGTGTTTCCTGTTTCAAAGGTTTAGACTCCCCCCTCCAATCCATCCCCTTCGCCCCCATTCGTGGTTTTGCGCCCCAGCGGAATTCGCGCCTCGACCGTAGTACCTGCGCCGGGCGCGGATCGAATTTCAAAACAACCGCCCACCATCTCCAGCCGTTCGCGCATGCCCAGCAACCCAAGGCACCGGCCGCCCTTGCGGAATCGCGGCCGGGCCGTGTCGAAGGACTTGCCGTTGTCCTGAATCGTCATGCAAACGTGGTCCCGGCATTTTTGGATATGGACGTCCACCCGACTGGCCCCGGCGTGCCGGGCGACATTGGACAGCGCGGACTGGACGACTCGATACAGGACGGTGCGGCGGGCGCTGTTCAACCGTTCCACTCCGGCAAAAGCAGTGAAGCGAACGCGCACGCCGGTCCGTTGCATAAATTCCGTCATCGAGGATTGCAGGGTGGAAATCAATCCGAGGTGATCCAGGGCGGACGGGCGCAAATCCCGGGCGAACCGATGGACGATGTCAATCGACCGCTCCACGAGCTTTCGAGTTCGGGCGATCTGCCGTTTGAGACGCTGGGGATTGAGGCGGGCCTCCTGGACGAGCGATTCCAAGTGGACGCTGATGTTCACCAGGGTTTGCGAGATGTCGTCATGCAGTTCCCGGCTGATGCGTTTCCGTTCCTCCTCTTGCGCCTGCAGGATTTGATGGGACAAACTCCTCAATTGCACCTGCATTTTGCGGGATTCCGCCAGCAGGTGACGTTGGTGGTGC
Organism: Candidatus Methylomirabilota bacterium; assembly: GCA_035544555.1. Lineage (GTDB taxonomy): Bacteria > Verrucomicrobiota > Verrucomicrobiia > Limisphaerales > DATKEE01 > DATKEE01. Next base: position 2,083 of record DATKEE010000478.1, on the reverse strand, counting down.
TCGCTTTTCTGCAGGGATTTCTCCATCGCCCGGCGCCGGACGATTTCCTCCTCCAGCTTCCGGTTTGAGGCTCCAAGCATCTCAAGCCGGCGGCGCGTTTCCTCGGCTTTCTTCCGATCCGTGATGTCGCGGATGTTGCACTGGATGACCGCGTGATCGTTTTCCTGATACAGGTTGGCGACCACTTCCACTTCCTGGTGCCGTCCTTCCCGGCTTAGCAGCGGCAGGTCTTCGTAACGGACCTTGTGTCTGAGCTTCAGTTTCCGAAACATCTCCTGGCTCGCAACCTCGTCGCGGAGCAATCCGATCTCGAACAGTTCCTTGCCGCAAAGTTCCTCCTTCGAGTAGCCGAGCAACCGGGTCATGAACGGATTGGCATCGGTGATCTTGCGGGTGGCCGGGTCGAGAAGCAGGACGCCGTCGTGCGCCGCTTCAAACAGCCGGCGGTAGCGCACCTCGGAAACACCCACCTTGTTCTCAACCTGTTTGCGTTCCGTGATGTCCATCACCGCCATGCGACATTCCCGCCCGTTGGCCGGGAATTGAGCTTCAATGTTCACCGTCCGAAGGGGCGGGCCCGCGCCCGGCAGTTCAAAGTCGCCGGACTGTTTGGCGTGGCCGGCAAAGACCCGCTTGAGAAAATCCCGGAACGCGGGCCGGCATGCCACCGCGACCAGCCGCTCAAAGGACTGGCCTATCAGCCCGGCCCGACCCTGCCCAACCATGCGCGCTCCGGTGAGATTAACCTGGAGGATCGCGCCTTCGATCGAGAGAGTGAAATAACCCACCGGAGCGAAATCGTAGAGGTCGGCGTAGCGTTCCAGCGAATCTTCTATCTCGTCGCGGGACTGTTGCAGCTCGGTGTTCTGCAACTCCAGTTCAACCTGATGAACCTGCAACTCGTGCAGCAGCCGCGCGGTGTCCGCATCGGTCCGGGAGGCGACGGAGGTTGCTGCCGGCTGCTCCCGTTGCGCGGACACGGCCGCCTCGGCACGGCGTCGCAACTCGGCCAGCATCGGTTGTTGTGCGTCGCCAACGTCCTGCGCCGAACCCCCGGCCGGAGCGGGCGGTTGGCGGCGGGCCGGCCGGACGCTGGCTTTTCGCTTTGGTTTCACGAGTGGAGATGAGTGGCCGCCGGTCATCGGTTGGTTGATGTCCCCGCCTGTTGGACGGGCCTGGCAATACAAAGACCCTGCCGCGAATCCGTTGAACTCTTGGCTGGTAGAGTGACACCAATTCCACCTCCCTTGAACATTGGGTGAACACCCCATGGCAGGCTGATCCCAAGCGGCATAGTTTGGCGGCCTGGCTGAAAGCGTGAACTGTGTATGGCGTCACGCGGACGGCCCAGCGATACCAACATAAATCCCATCCCACCCATCACCATGAACAAACTCGAAATCAAGGGCGACTGGAACATTGCCAAGGGCAAGTTGAGACAGAAATGGAGCCAGCTCACGGACGACGATCTCCAATACGCTGAAGGCCAGCAGGAGGAATTGATCGGCCGGATCCAGAAACGCACGGGGGAAACCCGGGAGGCCATCGAGAAAGCCGTGAACGAATCCTGCGCCACCGGCGGTTGCTGCTGAAGCTCACCCCCGCCATACCCGCAACCAGAACAACGCTCATGAAAATGTAATCAATCCACCCTCGACGCTCATTGCAAAACTGGATACTTGTCGCCGGATTGCTGGGTGGCGTGCTGGTCGCGCCATCGGTTGCGCCCGCCGCCCAAGAGCCGGTGTCGCTGGGATCAACCGCCCCGTTTGGAGTGCTGGCCGCGACTACGGTCACCACCATTCCCACAACCACCATCAATGGAAATCTGGGAGTGCATCCGGGCGATTCGGTGACGGGCGAGCCCATCGTGAACGGTACCCTGCACCTGGCCGACCCGATCGCGGCCCAGGCGAAACTCGACCTGACCACCGCCTACAACGACGCCGCGGGGCGGATCTTGGACGCGGTCTCCGTGGCCGGAAATCTCGGCGGACAAACGCTCGCACCGGGGCTCTACAAGTCCGCCACCTCCCTCGAAATCTCATCCGGCGATCTCACGCTCGACGCGCAAGGCGACGAG
>DATKEE010000477.1:0-8140 GCA_035544555.1 Candidatus Methylomirabilota bacterium | reverse complement strand
TGGGCGGTTGATCGAACTCCGAGAAGAACGTCCCGTCAAAGTCGGTCGAGATCAGTTTCAACGATGAACTCATGGCCCCCATCCTTCCGTATCCGGTTCCGGACTGCAAACGATGTTGATCCCGGCACTTCGGGAGGGTCGGGAGGCGCTGGGTCGTGATGGCCCACCCGCACGCGGATCCGCCGATCATCTCCGATTTTCGCCTGGGACCGGGGAATCCTTGTAGAATTCGAGCGTGCGCCGCAAGCCCTCCTCCCATGGCACCTTCGGTTCATACCCGAGCGCTTTCTTCGCGGCCGTGATATCGGCAAGGGAGGTCCGAATATCCCCGGCGCGGGGAGGTTGAAACACCGGCCGCAGGGAACGTCCGGTGAGCTTGCGAAGCTGGTCCACCAAATCCAGCAGGGTGATGCTGTGGCCGGCGGCGATATTGAAGACCTTGCCGGTGGCCTGAACCGCGGGCGCCTCGGCCGCGAGCAGATTGGCCTCGATCACATTGCTGACATAGGTGAAGTCCCGCGCCTGCCCGCCGTCTCCGAATATCACCGGGCGTTCATTCGCGAGGAAGGCGGTGCAAAATCGAGCGATCACACCGGAGTAGGGCGAGTCGAATGACTGGCGGGGCCCGAAGACGTTGAAATAGCGCAGGCACACCGTCTCCAGCCCGTAGAGTTGATGAAAGAGCTGGGCGTAGCGTTCCCCCGTGTATTTTTGCAGCGCGTATGGCGAGAGAGGATTGGGCGGCAGCCCTTCGTGCTTGGGCGAAATCTCGGTGTCGCCATAAATGGCGGAAGAGGAGGCAAAGACGAATCGTCGCACGCGGGCATCGCGCGCGGCCACGAGGAGCCGCAGGGTGGCATCCACGTTGTGGGTGTTGCTGGCCAGCGGTTCGGCGACGGAACGTGGCACCGATGGAAGGGCGGCCTCATGAAACACCCAGTCACATCCCTCGACCACCTGCCGCAGCAACTGACTGTCGGTGGCGTCGCCGGGAACAAATTCGAGATGCTGGCTGTCCTGCCCCCAATGGAGGTTCTTGAGATTCCCCAGACTGAGATTATCAAGGACCACGACATTGGCGCCGCGCCGAGTGAGGGCCTCCGCGAGGTGGGATCCGATGAAGCCGGCGCCGCCGGTGAGCAAAACCTTCATGACAATGAATCAGGGACCGGATTTCCAATGGTAAAACTGACGACGCGCCTCACCCTAGCAGCGGGGCCGGGGGTGGCCAGCCCTTTCACGAGCATCCGTCCCTGCCCGATTCACCCGGCGAGCGGCACACCCCCCTTGGATTCCACGACCGGGCCGGGTGGACAGTGTTCCGGGCGGGTGGTACAAGGGGCGGGTGACGCGGGCCCACATTGATCCGGCTTTGATCGAGGGCGGATTCGAGCAAGCGGAGAAATCCAGCATCGCGCTGCATCCGCCAAGGCGCCCCGCTCCCGGGTCCGAACCGCCGGATGTGCCGTGAGACATCAGGACACCTATTCAAAGAACGAATCCTACGCCCGCATCCTGGAGGGGTGGGATCCGGCATTCTACGCCCTCTATATTGACACGCTCTGTCCCGCGGAACCGGGCGCGCGCGCCCTGGATGTGGGGTGCGGCGTCGGGCGGGTCGTCGAGGCGCTTCAATCACGGGGTTATGAAGCCGTCGGGGTGGAAGTCTCCGAGCCGAACCTGCAATTGGCGCGGCAACGCGGCGCGCGATGCGAGTTGTATGACGGAACGCATCTGCCCTTCCCGGACGGCGCCTTCGCCAGCGTGGGGGCGTTGAATGTTCTCGAACACGTGGAGGAACCGGAACGATTTCTGGAGGAGTTGGTCCGCGTCACCAGAATTGAGGGAAAGGTCGTCGTCTCCAGTCCGAACTTTCATCGTGTGATTGGATTCCGCGATTATCATCCGCGCATGAGGGGTTTCGGGAACAAATGCAGGAACTGCCGGCGGCTGCTGCAAAAGTGGCGCCAGATCCGGCACTCTCCCGATGAGGTGCGATTCGACCGGATGCAGCCGATTGTCCGCGAGGAATTCCAACCGGACGACGACGCGATCATCGCGACCAACGCGCTGGAGATGCGTTTTTTCCTGGAGCGCGCCGGCTGTGAGGTTGAACGGGTGTCATGCACGGACCGTCATGTGAATCGCGCCCTGGATTTCCTGCTGAACGCGGGCCCCTGGCGGTACGCCATGCTCAACTCCTTCCTGGTCGCGCGGCGTGTCCGTTGAGCGTCGCCTTTATCTCCCCGATCGAGGCCTTCCGCCGTCCCCGCATCTCCCGCCGCCGCGTCCCGGAATGGATCCTCCGCCGATTGCCCTGGTGCGGTCAGGCTGATAGGCTGCGCTGATGAAACCGGCGGCGAAGAAACTGGGCCTGATGATCGCGGCGGATCCCACGCGGACGGGCTTCCGCCACGCGGTGAATCTGGCGCGAACCGCGTTGGCCCGCGGCATGGACGTGTACGCCTATTGCATCGACGAGGGGGTGCGCGGGGTTCCGGATCCTGTTCTCCAGGAATTGCGCGGCCGGGGCCTGAAACTCCACGCCTGCGCTTACAGTGCCCGTCAACGCAATCTGCCCATCGATGACCTGGCGGCGTATTCGGGATTGATCACGGTTCACGAGCTGATCGCTGCGACGGACCGCTTCGTGAGTTTCAATTGACGGGTTCACCGCGCATGACGTGCTCCGAATGAAACGCAAGCTCCTCTTCATCGTTCGGTCCGATCCGCGGACCAGCGCGCGACCCGCGGAGGCGGTGCGCATCGCGGCGGGGATCGGAGCGTGGCAGGGGGTGGGGATCCGGCTTTATCTTCATGGCGAGGCGGCGCGATTGTTGCGCGAGGATGCCGATCTCCTGGTGGATGGGGAACTCTACGAGCGCTATTTGCCCGACATTGCCGGCTGGGGCCAGCCTGTGCTTGTGGAAGCGTCCGCGCACGATCGACTCCTGAGCGCGCCGCCTTCGATCCCGGCCGGACCGGTGCAGCCGCCCGATCTCGCGGAACTCGCGGCAGCCTGCGATGGGGTCCTCACTTTCTAAACCCATGCGACGCGTGCTTGCCATTTTGACGCGGCCGGAGGAGGGCCTGACAGCGACGCTGCTTCACGAAATGCGCGCAATCCGGGACATCCGGCTTGAGATGATGGATCTCAACGTCGAGCAACCGGACTACGACCGGTTACTCGATGCGGTGTTCGAATCGGATTCGATTCACGTCTGGTGAAATGAGAATGGGCGGGGGATGGTTCCTCCCCGCGCGAGGATGGTCAGGGCCGCGAGAGTCGGGGTCAGCGCGCGCCGTCGATCGGTCGAATCTTGAGATTCCGAAACCAGGTGGCGTCGTTGTGATCGGTGAGCATGATGTGTCCGCTGATCTTCTCCCCAAAACGCTCCGAGTTCCTGAACTTCGAGGCTTGCAAGGCCTCCCGAAGCGAAGCGCTCCCCAATTCATACTCCAGCACCCTGACGCCGTTGAGCCAGTGCTCCACCCGGTTTCCCTGGATGATGATGCGCGACGCGTTCCATTCCCCGGCCGGTTTGACAGGCCGGTCGGCGATGGGCGCCAGGACATCGTAGAATGAGGCGGTCAGTCGTTTGGCGCCGCCGGCCGAGTCGGGATGGCGTTGGTCGTCGAGCATTTGATATTCGTGGCCGGGGGCGGAGGGTCGTTCCTCGGTGACCAGATACTTCACGCCGTTGTTGCCGCCGGATTCCACTCGCCATTCCCAATACAATTCGAAATCATCGAACTTTTCGGCGGTGATGATGTCCCCACCGCGTTCACCGCGGATTTTATGGAGCAGACCGTCCCGCACAGTCCAGCCGGCGGCGGGAGGGGCGTCCTTGCGGTAACCGCGCCAGCCATTGAGGGATTCGCCGTCGAAGAGGAGTTTCCAACCCGCCGCCTTTTCCTCGGAAGTGAGCTGATGGGGTTCACCGGCCGCGGCAGTTCCAGCCGGCAGGGACAGCATGAGCGCGAGGGTGAACGAGGCCAGGGCGGCGACGGAACCGGTTCGGAGGAGGTTGTGAATTTTCATGGATGCTGTGATGCGTGTGAGGCAACCCGCGGTGTGGCGCGCGGCGGAGTTGGGCGGACTGTGGTGTCGGGCTTGTTATAGGCGGACGGGGCGGGGTCGGTCAATTGTCCGGTTCGCTCCGCAAAACCGGGAAATTCCCGCTTGCATCCGGGAAGCGGGGGCCTATGGTCGCAGGTGCCCGGCTTCCGCGTGTGCGGCTGTCCAACAAGGCTGAGAAACGAGTAGTCAACGCAGAACCTAACCTTCAACCCTCCGTTGCCGTCCGCAACGTTCGGTCCGTTAGGCAATGGAGACTTCGCTGGCGCTTCTTCGCGCCAACCCTGCCTCCTGTGACTGTAGATAGTGAACGATTGATTATGCTAACGATGGAAGAGGCCCTGAAGCAGAGCGAAATGCGCTTTGCCGCGGGCGAAATTGTCAAGGGGACGGTGATCGAGGTCCGTCCGAAGGAAGTCCTGGTCGATATTGGTTACAAAAGCGAAGGCGTCATATCGGCCCACGAGTTCGAGGACATCAAAACCGTCAAGGTGGGCGACGAGATCGATGTCCTGATTGAACGGCTCGAGGACAAGGACGGCATGGTCGTCCTCTCCAAGGAAAAGGCCGAGTTCAAGCAGAACTGGGAGAAGATCCTCACCATCTGCAACGAGGGGGGAACCATCAGCGGCAAGGTCAAGGCCGTCGTCAAAGGCGGGCTGCTGGTCAACATCGGTGTCGAAGCCTTTCTGCCCGCCTCCCAGATCGACATTGTCCCGCCGAAGAATCTCCAGCAGTTTGTCGGCAACACCTACGACTTCAAGGTCGTCAAGATCAACCAGGACCGCCAGAACATCGTCCTCTCCCGCCGCGAGTTGATCGAGCAGGAACGCAGCGAACGCCGCGCGAAGTTGCTCACGGAGATGACCCCCGGCGACATCCGCAAGGGCACCGTCAAGAACATCACCGACTTCGGCGCCTTCATCGACCTCAATGGCATCGACGGTCTCCTCCATATCACGGACATGAGCTGGGGCCGCATCGGTCATCCGTCCGAACTGCTGAAGGTGGGGCAGGAACTGGATGTGGTCGTGCTGGACATCAACCGGGAGAAGGAACGCGTCAGCCTCGGCTTGAAGCAGAAGCTGGCGAATCCCTGGGAGAACATCGAGGAGAAGTACCAGGTGGCCCAGAAGGTCAAGGGACGCGTGGTCAACCTCGTGCCCTATGGCGCGTTCGTCGAACTGGAACCCGGCGTCGAGGGACTTGTGCACGTCACCGAGCTGTCCTGGACCAAGCGCATCGCCAAACCGGCGGATGTGCTCAAGGTGTCCCAGGAGATCGAGGCCGTGGTGCTCGGCATCAATCGCGAGGAACAGAAGATTTCCCTCGGTGTCCGCCAGCTTGAGGCCAATCCGTGGGACCAGGCGCTCGAGAAATATCCGCCCGGCACCCGGCTCAAGGGCAAGATCCGCAACCTCACCAGTTACGGCGCGTTCATCGAACTGGAGGAGGGCTTGGATGGCATGATTCACGTCTCCGACATTTCCTGGACCCGGAAAATCAACCATCCCTCCGAGGTCTTCAAGAAGGGCGACGAAATCGAGGCGGTGGTGCTCGAGGTGGACAAGACCAACCAACGCATCGCCGTCGGTGTCAAACAGCTCAGCCAGGATCCCTGGGAGAACATCGATCAACTCTACAAGGTGGGCGATCTGGTCAGCGGCAACGTCACCAAGCTGGCCAGCTTCGGCGCGTTCATCGGACTGCAGCACGACATCGATGGCCTCGTCCACATCTCGCAGGTGAGCGAGGAACGCGTGGACAAGATCAAGAACGTGCTCAAGGTCGGTCAGGAGGTCACCGCGCGGGTCATCAAGATTGACAAGGCGGACCGCCGCATCGGGCTCTCGATCAAGGCCGCCAATTACACGAACGAGCAGCTCAAGGCCGAACAGGCCCTCCTCGACTCGCTCAAGCCGGGCGAGGACCTCGTGGCGCTCCAGCACGCGTTCGACGCCGCCGACGAGGAAAGGAAGGAAGATACCTGACCTTCCGCCGTCACCGGCCAATTATACTCAGTCGCGCGGGCGGGCCTTCGGGTCCGCCTGCTTTTTCATGTCCACCCGCCCGCGACGGAGGACTTTGCCCTTGAGATGGTGTGCCCGAATCCGGATAACTTTCCCCGCCCATGAACATTTACGACGAACTCCACTGGCGCGGATTGATCGCCGATTGCACGGATCCCGCGATCAAGGCGGGTGGGGGAGTCGCGACAACAGACCCGTCCGGACTGTACCATCAGGAACCCGTCACGCTCTATTGCGGATTCGATCCCACGGGCGACAGTCTTCATGTGGGCAATCTGGTCCCTTTGCTGGTGTTGCGGCGGTTCCAGCTATTCGGTCATCACCCGATCCTTGTCGCGGGCGGCGCCACCGGATCCATCGGCGACCCGAGCGGCAGGACGGATGAACGGCAGTTGCTGGATCACGACGGCCTTCGGCACAACATCTCCCGCATCAAGGAACAGCTCGGGCGCTGGCTTGATTTCAATTCCCGGACCCACCCGGCGAGGCTGCTGGATAACGCGGACTGGACGGCCGGGGTTTCCTATCTCGATTTCCTTCGAGACATTGGAAAGCACTTTTCCGTGAACATGATGGTCGCCAAGGAAAGTGTGCGCGCGAGAATGGAGGACCGGGAGGCGGGCATCAGTTACACGGAATTCAGCTACATGCTCCTGCAAGCCTTCGATTTTTATCATCTCTGCAAGGAGCACGATTGCACCTTGCAAATCGGGGGGAGCGATCAGTGGGGCAACATCACCGCCGGCATCGATTTGTGCCGCAAGAAGCTTGGCCGGCAGGTTCATGGACTGACCCTCCCGCTCATCACGAATGCCGATGGAACCAAGTTCGGCAAGAGCGTCGCCGGGGCGGTCTGGCTCGACCCGGCAAGGACCAGTCCCTATCGCTTCTACCAATTCTGGGTCCGCGCCGACGACCGCGACGCGATCCGATTCCTGAAGTATTTCACGTTCCTCAATCGGGATGAGATCACCGCTCTCGAGCAGCAGCACGCGGCGAAGCCCGAGACGCGCACGGCCCAGAAGGCCCTGGCGGAGGCGATGACCCGTCTGATCCACGGTGCCGAGGCAGCCCGCGAGGCGATCCGTGCCAGCGAGATTCTGTTCGGTGGCAGTCTGGACGGGATTGACGAGCGGACGTTTCAGGATCTTGCCGAGGAAATTCCCACTCGCGGGATGGATCGCGCGCGCTTTGAGAACGCGGGGATCCCGCTTGTCGAACTTCTTGTGGATGCCGGTCTCAGTTCTTCGAAGGGGCAGGCCCGAAAGGACATCGAGGGGGGCGGCGTTTATCTCAACAATGCGCGGGAAAACTCCGCCCGGCGAAGTGTTGGCGCGGCCGATTTTTTGTTCGGGTGCCAACTGCTGCTGCGAAAGGGCAAAAAGAACTACGTCCTGCTCGTGTTGCGGGATTGAGGGTGGGTCTCCTTCCGGTCCAGCAGGTGGGGATAATGTCCCAAAACCCTCCGGAACCCCCGTCGTGCAATCCGCACCATTTGCCGACACCCGACATCGGTTTTGGCATTGCTCGAAACTGCTGTGTTCCGGGCACAACGGGCGATATTCAGGGACCTTCCACGCAAACCTGAGGGGGATTGCCGTTGTGGCGTCAGGCAGCCGGACACCCGATTCCAAGCAGTCTTCGGCCTTGGCTTGGATCTAGCTAAAACCGCTTCTTGTCCGGTTCTGGTGACTCGGATGGCGGGACTTGGTGGAAAACAGTGTGTGCATCAAGTCCCGCGTCATTCTCAATACGACACGGATTGGCCATGATCATGGAAACGCTCAACGCACGGGGAAACACGGTGCCCATTCAATTCGCCGACGAGGAATCGGTCAGCATCGAGATCCGGCGCGGAGTGATTCACATGGAGGAAGGTCCAACCGATGCCGTACCCGGAGAACTCCCCCTCCCGGCGACGCCGATGCTCGTAAACCATACGGGTGGCGGGACGGAGTTCTTTGGACGCGGCGCCTGGTAAGGCTACGTGACGGGCAGTCCCAGATCGCCATGGGCCGCCTGAAGGCGGGAC
>DATKEE010000476.1:0-4585 GCA_035544555.1 Candidatus Methylomirabilota bacterium | reverse complement strand
GACAGGGAGCTGTGCTGGCCATGACCGATGGCGCCCGATTGAGCGGAGAAATCCCCAAGGGCGACCACGTTGGTCTGCACCGTCCATGGGGCCGCTCCACCAGTCTGCCATGGCAGGCTGCTCAGACCGCCCGATTCGAAGTCCTCGGTGAACTGCCGCAACGCGAACTGCGCCACCACCGTCCGATCGCTCGACATGACCAGCGAGAGCGGATTGAAATTCGCATCCGCCGGATCCACGTCACCCTGCCATGCCATAAAGGTGTAGTTGTCATCCGGGATGGCCTCAATGACCACAGTGCTGCCGGCCTCGAACAGTCCGGACGCCGGCGTCACAGTTCCCCCTTCCGTGGCGCTCAGGGTGAGCGTGTGAGTCTGTGTGGGATTGAATGTGTAATCCAGTTCGAGAGTGCCGAACGCCCCGTCGTATCCGTCCACCGCGATGTGGTAGGTCTCGCCACCGGCCAAGCCCAGGCTGACTTTGCTGAACGTAACGTCCGGGAACGCATCATCGTTACTGGCGACTTCCGTCAGGTTCGTCACGTGATCGCCGGTGTACACTCCCATGAGTGTGTCGAAGGTTGAGTTGCTCGTGGAGAGAAAGAGCACGCCGTCCTCCGGAGGCGTGAAGCGCCACCAGACGGATCTCCCGCCTTCGTTCCCGGCATGACTCGGCTCACCAGATTCCCGGGTGGCGAGTTGCGTGTCCACCGTCGCCGTACCGCCGGCGGGATCCAGGGGCGCCGCATTCGCGAAATGATCGTTTTGCGGGTCCGAAGCCATAAATCTCACCGTGATCCGGTGCGTGGAGGAAATGTTCCCGGCGAAATCGAAGGCCGTCGCTTCAATGGTGTTCAACTCGTCCTTAAGCAACACGCGGGCGCTCCAGTTGGTGGAACCCTCCGCGATGCGGCCCGCCACCTCGTGGCCCATCTTGACGAAAACCTCACTGACCCCCGAAGAATTCGGCTGGGGATCGACGGCAGTGCCGCTGATGATCAACTCACGACTGGTGATCTCCTGGCCGGGGACAGGATGGGTGATGGTCACCGAGGGAGGCGTCGTATCAGGTTGACCTTCCAATTCGATCCGGAGCCTGATCGTGCCGCTTTGCCCTTGCTGAGCGCCCGCCACCGCAATTCTGTAGGTCTTCCCCACCTCGGCATCAAAATCCAAGTGCCCTTGCCGGCGCGTCCCCACATCATCCACGGAGGCGACCTCGGTCAACTCGTCCAGTCGGTTCCCGGAATAAACTCCAATCACGGTGTCAAAGGAACTGCCGGCGGTATCCAAAAGGACCCGGCTGTCCGTGGGCGACGACCAATTCCACCAGAGCGAATGCGCGGCCGAGGGCAGCCCGGCATGCATGGGTTCCAAGAGCTCCATGGTGGCGAAACGATTGTTCGCGCGAACCCGCGCGTTGCCGGTGGGAATCTTCAAGGAATCCACAAAATCATCGTTCGTCGGAGGCTGAACCACGACATATTCCACCACCGCCGTCGCCTCCTCCTTCCCGGGCGCGGTCGCCGTCACGGTCAGAACCAGATTGGTCGCGTCCTCGGGAACCGGCAGGTCCACACTGTAAATTCCATCTCCCTGCACCGCGTCCGGAGGGTTTCCATCGTCGAGGAACTCGATGGTGCCCGTATCTCCCGCAATCTGCCCCGTCACCGTCGCCCCGGGGAGGCTGAACATGTCGGTGACTCGGACGAAAACCGGCTGGTCGCTCCCTGCGAGCACCAGCGCGCCGCTTGGCGGAGTCACACTGAGCTCGATAATGCCGTCCGGGATCGCGTTGAGGGCCGCGAAGGCGTTGACCCGGCCCCCTGTGACTGATACTCCCGTCAAATCGGGGACAGCGACCGTGGTGAGCAACAGGCGCTCGCGGAGTTCGTGATAGGAAGCCTGAGGATACTCCGAAAGCAACAGGGCCGCCACGCCACTGACGTGAGGCGCAGCCATACTGGTGCCCGGAATGCTCATGTAAGCCATATCCGACTCGGCGGAGAGAGAAAAGATCTCCACGCCTGGCGCGCCGAGATCGACGGAGTTCCTTCCAAAATTGGAAAAGTCGGCCAGTCGATCCGCGCGATCCAAGGCGGCGACCGAGATGATATTGTCCAGGTCATAGCTCGCCGGGAACGCGGGGTTCAGGTCGTTGTTATTGGCATCGTTGGCCGCCGCGGCAATGAACAGATGCCCGGCTTCACGCGCGGCGACTAACGCGTCGAACAATGCCTGTTCAAACGGGCCGCCGCCCCAACTGTTGTTCGAAATCCGCACCCCCTTGGAGACGGCGAAATCCAGACAGGTAACCGCATCCAGGGTGGAACCGCCCCCGCTCGCTCCCAGGAATTTGAGGGCCATGATCTGGACGTTCCACGCCACCCCCACGTGGGGACCTCCGGCATTGGCGCGCGCCCCGATGGTTCCCGCCACATGCGAACCGTGCCCGTTGTCATCCATGGGATCCCCACTCCCGGTAATCGCATTGATCCCGAAAACATTGTCGACGAATCCGTCGCCGTCGTCGTCAATCCCGTTGGTCGCCATATCGTTGCCATTGGCGTCAATCCCCGTCTCGCCAGGGTTCCTCCACATCTGCTCGGCGATATCCTGATGGGTATAGCGGACCCCCGTGTCGATCACCGCAATGACAACGTCCCGGGAACCGGTCGTGATGTCCCAGGCGCGGACCGCGTCGATATCGGCGCCAACAACCCCACCCGCGTCGCCGTTGTTTCTCAAGCCCCAAAGCGTCCCATCCTGAAACCGCGCGTCGGTCGGGACCCGCGCTGGACGATGGATATAGTCCGGATCCACATATTCAAACAGACCCGTGGCCCTGAGTTTTTGAATCCTCTCGAGAAGATTTTCAGCCGGATCGAGCGGAATAATCGCCTGGAGGCGGGGCGCGTCGCGCCTCACATCGAATGCCACCAGGCCTGGCACGAGTTTCACCTCCCGGACCTGCTGAATTCCGAGAGAATTCAGGAGTTCATCGGCCACGCGGACTCCTTCGGGATCCTTATACCGCGCGAGGATCCGGGTGGGGTGCGCCTCATGCTTGCCAAGCTGGATCCACTCCGGCTGCGCCCCGGCCATTTCAACCGGGAGCCAAGCCCCCAGCAAACCACAGAATATGAGCCACTGTTTTCGCATAATACAAACTCCTGCCTTCGGGGCAATAGCCGCGTCACGCATCACGCGTCACGGCGTATAACGGACACGGTAGAACCGCTGCGGTGTTCCTTCGGGCAGCTCGTCCTCCACCGTCACGACCCGGTTGGTCGGGACCGCGTTGGTGTAGTTCATCAGCTCCTGCCACTCCGGTACCGCCATCGAAGTGGAATAGTCGATTGTGTAAACCGTATTCGCCGCGGCGCGCCACGAGATCTCCAGCCGGGGAGGATCCCCCGCAAACACCTGGGTGCTCGTGATCACGACATCGTCAATCGGAAATGGATCGAAGAAGTTCGCCAGACCATCCCCGTCCGAGTCGATCGTGCGGCTTTCCCGCAACCCCCGGTTGACCAGAATGGTCCGCCCATTGGCCAGCAACACCTCCACCGAGCTGTTCGGGCCGGCGAAGTCCCTCACCCACTGAAGACGTCCATCGAGCCTGCCATCCAATTCCTCGACCGGAATGTTCGCGTAGGCAAAATAGACGACGAGGTTGGGCGCGATGCGGATGGAGTTCTCCAGGTCATCCATGGTGTTGCCGGCAAGTTCCAGGAAGTCCACATACATTGCGTTGCTGGTGCCTGTGCCCTCGAGTACCAACTCGGCGTCGAAGGCCGTGCTCAGGACCAGCCGCCCAAGCGCCACATTGTTCGAGAACCCCGCGGCGGTGGGGCCAAGATCATCCGCCGTCCAGCGATTCAACACACTGGCGAACCGCGGCGCGGCGGAAATGATGGTGGTGCCGAGCAGATTGCCCTCGACAGGCTTTCTCATCAGGTGAAAACCGCGGTTCACCACAAACCGGCTTGCCGCATCGCCGCCACTGTCGATCAGACTGTTGGTGACCATCAGCGTCAACCGGCTCTGGGTCTGGTTCGTGGAGTTTCTCAGTTTGAGATCCCGCGCCATGAGATTGATGTCACCGCCAAAGAAACTTCTCCCTCCATCCAGTTTCCCCGTGCGCGTCCACAGGTCAAACCGACCCCCGGCCGTGATTTGTCCCGAGTTTTCAAACTCTTCCGCGTCCACCGAGAGACTGAAGGGATTGAGGAAGCCTTTGTTGACAAAACGCTCGTAGGGCGCCTGCCGGTCGCTGCCAAAATTCGCCGAACTGATCACGGTCAGGCTACCGGAGTTGGTGAAGAACCTCAGGTTGGGCGCGTTGGTCGCCTCCCAGGTTCGCAATCTCCCCGTGAGCTCGACATCGCCGACGATCTCCAGACCCTCGCCGTTGACCAGGAAGGTGTTGGTCACCAGTAGATTGTCTATGATGACCGTATTGGTGCTTTCGGTTTTGAAATCCCATGTTGTAATCGGAATGTCCTGCCCGAGGTTGGTCGCATCCATCAAAAGGATGTGGAACGTGAATTCCAGGGTGTTGGTGCTGATGTTGGTCACCATCA
>DATKEE010000475.1:0-2592 GCA_035544555.1 Candidatus Methylomirabilota bacterium | reverse complement strand
TACGCGGACACGGCCCAAGCCCTCCGCGTCAATCGCGAGCTGTCCGTCGTGGTGGATCAACTCCAGGAGTTGACGGCGCAATGGGAAAAAGAGGCGCTCCGGTTATCGGAGTTGGAGTCCGCTTGAACCGCGTCACTCTGGAGCGGCTTCGCGCCCGCCATGCCCGGACTCACTCTCAGTGCCGGGGTCGCAACAGAATCGCCTTCTTGTCCGTCCCCTCCACTTCGACGCTGTGCGTTTCCACCGAAACATCGTCCTTGAGCGTGTTATGCACGATGCGGCGGTCGAAGGCGCTCATCGGTTCAAGTTCCACCACGTCGCCCCAGCGCCGGACCTTCTCCGCCGCCACCTGGGCCTTCTTGACCAGCGCCTCCCGGGCCTGCGCCCGATAGCCCGCGACATCGACCATGACCTTGGGCGAGTTCCGGTCCTTTTGAAACAACAGACGGTTCGTCAGGTATTGCAAATCGGAAAGCGTCTGACCCTGACGGCCGATCAGCCGTCCCGAATCCTCCGTCTGCACTTCAAGAAGCAGGCCGTCATCCAATGGGTGCTCCTCGATGCTGCAGGTGAAGTCCAGGTGTCGCAGCAGGTTTTCCAATATTGATTTGGCATCGGCGGACATGGCAGTGGGAGGGGGGTGGTGGCCGTGGCGGATTATTTCCTTTTCTTCTTTCGGGGCGCCGCCGACGGAGCCGGCTGCGGTTGGGGCGCCGGACCGGTCGCCGATGGCGGCTTGGGCTCGAAGCTCCGGGTGAGTTTCATCTGCGCAATGGTTAACAGATTCTGCACGGTCCAGTAAAGGGTCAAGCCGGCTGAGAAATTGTAGAGAAACACCATGAACATCAACGGCATGTACTTCATGATCTTCTGCTGCACCGGATCCATCCCCGGATTCACCGGCGTCAGCCTCGCCTGCAACAACATCGTCGCCCCCATCAACAACGGCATCGGATTCAACGGAAACCCGAACACGTGCGCAATGGTATCCGACTGCGACAGGTCACACGCCCATAGAAACCGCGCCCCTCGCAACTCGACCGCGCTCCGCAACATGGTGAAGAACCCGAAGAACACCGGGATCTGCACCAGCATCGGCAGACAGCCGCTCAGCGGATTGATCTTGTGCTGCTTCCAGAACTCGAGCTGCTTCTGACTCAGCTTCTTCGGGTCGTCCTTGTACTTTTCCTGAAGTTCCTTCATCTGCGGCTGCAATGCCGCCATCCGTTTCATCGACTTCGTGCTGGCATTGGTCAGCGGCCAGAACAGGATCTTGATGATCACGGTGATCACGATGATGGCGATTCCATAGGCCAGGCCAAGTTCGTGAAGCCCGTTCATGGAGAGCAGCAGCACCTTCGCGAAGAAGCCGAAGAACCCCTGATACTCCATCACGTAATCCAGGTTGTTCCCCAGCTCCGCCCCAATCCTCGATAGCGTCCGATACTCCTTCGGCCCCGCGTAAATCGTGAACTCCATCTCCAGCCTCTCCCCCGGCTCCAGCGCCGTGGCCGGATAGATCATCGACGTCTCATACCCCGCCGGTGTCCGGTTGATTTTCGAGTCCGCCTCGATCTCCTCCCGGGACGGCGGAGGCAGTTCAATCTGGCGCGCCACCACCCCGCGTGCCGGGGCATTGGTCGGAGTCATGACCGCCAGCGCGAAAAACCGGTTGTGCACCGCCGCCCAGTAGATGTCATCCCGCGTGGAAAAATGACTGAACTCGGGCCGTGGTTTGCCGGGAAAACAACCCAGAAAGCGGTTCAAAAACCAACCCTGCCCCACGTGCTCCGAATCCTCCCCATCGTAATAAAACAATCCCAGCAACGAACCGTCATCCCGCGCTCCAATCGGCGTGGCCGTCCCCACAACCACCTCGCGCTCCGGCAGCGCCACCGTCCGCGTCGTCGGATTCTCAATCCGCAGGGTCGCCCTCATGAGGTAATTGCTCAGCGGGGTGAATTCCTTGGTGATCTTCACGCCGCTCGACAGCGTGGCCTCAGCCCGGGCCTGCCCAAACCCGCGCTCCGAAAGCGTATAAGCCACCCTTTCGTCGAAGTCGCCTCCCCCCCGCAACGCCAGCACCGGCGCGCCCACCGGCGTGTTCAGTGCCACCACCCCGTTGGTCAGACTCTCCCCCCGTTGATCACACGACACATCCTGGGGAAATCCGACCAGCTCGATTTGCTGGATTCCCCCTCCATGCGACGTCAGCACATAGCGCGCTTCCTGATTGGTGAACACCAGCGTCCGCTCGGGTGCCTCGGGTGACACGCCGGAAATCCTGGTTCCGGCAGGCCGCTGATCGTCCGGCAATGTCTCCGTGGAATTCGGTTCGGAACGCGATCCGAAAGGGCTGTTGGTTTCCTCGGTTCGGGTTTCCCGCACGGGCACCTCGATCGGCGGGAACAGGTGGTTCACCAGCGGTATCCAGGCAAACAACAGCAGAAGGGATACGACGAGAACAATGACAGCTTTGCGATCCATGAATGAAAATCAGAAATTCACGCGGCGGGCCGGCGATGCGGCTCTCGCGCGATACCCGCATCCCGGGTGCGGATCGTTGGGGCCCCGGCCGAATCCGGCGACCCT
>DATKEE010000474.1:0-4493 GCA_035544555.1 Candidatus Methylomirabilota bacterium | reverse complement strand
CGCCGTCTCCCCGTAATCCCGCGTGACCGTGATCTCCACGTCGTTCGGAATCAACCGGCCCTTGAGCGTGTCCACCTTCCTCAACACCTGATGCGCGACGTCGATGGCGTTCGCGCCAGGCCGCTTGGCAACGCTCAACGTCACCGCCGGTTGTTCCTCCGCGTCCGTCCGCGTCGCCGCGCCGTGTCCAAAGAAAACGTATTGCGAGGGCTCCTCCGCCCCGTCCAGGATCTCCGCAACCTCGCGTAGATAAACCGGCCGGCCCTCAAACACGCCCACCACCACCTCGCCCGTCTCCCTCGCGCCGGCCAGAAAACCGCCGGTCTCAACAAGCGTTTCGCGATTGTTGCGGGTCAACCCCCCTGCAACGCTCTGCCGGTTGGCCTGCGGGAGTATTCGCGCGACCTCCGTCATGCTCAACCGGCGCGATGCCAGCCGCGCCGGGTCCAGCAACACCCGCACCTGACGCCGCACCCCGCCGATGATCGTTGTCTCGGCGACCAGCGGCACCTGTTTCACCGCGTCATCCACCTCCGCCACCAACCGCCGCAACGTGAGATGATCGTGCCGCGAACTGTGAAACGTCAGCGCCAGAATCGGCACGTCATCGATGGATCTCGGCTTGATCAGTGGCTGGGAGACGCCCGGCGGAATGCGGTCGAAGTTCGACTGCAGTTTCTGGTTCAGCTTGACCAGGCTCCGCTCCACGTCCTCGCCGACCTTGAATCGAACGATGGCCAGGCTCTCCCCGGGGCGCGACGTCGAGTAGATGTATTCCACCCCCGGAATCTCCCAGAGCAGTTTCTCCATCGGACGCGTCGCGCGCTCCTCGACCTCCTTCGCGCTGAAACCCGGCATGGACACCAGCACGTCGATCATGGGCACCCGGATCTGCGGCTCCTCCTCGCGCGGCAGCATCAGAATTGACGCCACCCCCAGCAACACCGACGTCACGACCAGGAGCGGTGTGAGTTTCGAGTTGATGAAGGCCCGCGCAATGCGACCCGCCACTCCCATGCGCCGGGAATCCGCGTCCTCGCCGTCGTCGCTCACGGTACCTCCACCGGTTGTCCGTCGGCCAGTTGCCCGGCGCCCTCAATCACCACGGCTTCTCCCGCTTCCAGACCGGACAGGATCTCAACCGACTCGCCATTCACCCCGCCAGTTTTCACCAGTCGCAATTCCGCTTGCCGGTTGACCACCACAAAAACGATCTCCATCTGCCCGCGCCGCACAACCGCTGAAGCCGGCACACTCAAGGACGCTCCCTCGCCAATCGGCACCCGCAACCGCGCAAATTGTCCCGACCTCAATCCCTCCTCCAGCGGCAGCTCCAGTTTGATCCGGATGGTCCGGGTAACCGGATCGGCCGCCGGCGCGATCTCCCGAACCGTGCCGCTCAGGTCGGCGACAACGCCATCCACCCGCACCGCCAATTCATCGCCTTGCCGGACCTGCGAGGCAATTCCCTCCGGCACGTGGGCCTCGAGTTCCAGCGACGACGGATCCTCCACGGTGATCAAGGCTCTGCCCGGCGCCGCCTGATCGCCGACATCCACCCATTTCCGAGCCACTACGCCATCAAATGGAGCGGCCACCTCCGCGAGTTCGAGGTTGGCTTTTGCTTCCGCCACTGAGGCGCGCGCCATCCGAAGACGCGTCTCCGCGGCCTCGTACTCCGCGCGCGTCAGGGCCGCCTGCTCGAACAACGCCGACAACCGCTGCCAGTCGCGTTCGGCCTGTGCCAGCGTCGCATTCGCCTGATCCGATCGCGCGACCGCCTCGCCCGCTTCAATGCGCGCCACCCGTTCACCCTCCCGAACACGCTGACCGTCCACCACAGGCAACTCCGTAATGCGCCCGCTCAACTTTGCTTCCAGTGTCGCGCGCCTCGCCGCCCGCACCGTCCCCGATACTTCCTCAGTAAATGCCTTCATGCTGCTCTCGACGGTCCACACCGCGACGGTCACGGACGGATGCGTAGGCGCATGGTCGATGGATTTATCCGGCGATTGCCCACAACCGCCCCACGCCAGGGCCGACGCCAGAACGACCGGGAGAATCAATTCCAGCCGCAATCCGTCGAAGCCCGCGCGAGGGGTCTCCTCCATTCGAACGTGAGTCCTCCGGCGCCGAGTCAACATCCATCGACTGCCGCCGGGTGGATTGGGGATGCGGTTCATGTCATTCAATGGACACGCGAGAGTCGAGTTGCGGCCAGCCAAGCGCCTTGCGCCACGCGGCAATCGCGATCCGTTGATCGATCTCCGCCTCGGCGCGTCGCACTCGCGCGGCCACCAATGCGGCCTCCGCCTCGATCAGGTCCGTCGCCAGTGCCAGCCCCTGCTCGAAGCGGACTCCGGTCAGACGCGCGCTCTCCGCCGCCTGCTCCACAGTCCGGTCACCCACCTCAAGCCGCTCACTGGCCTCGTTGTAATCAAGCCGCGCTTGCTCGACCTCAAAGTCCAGCGCCAGCCGCAATTGACGCTGCTCCTCGCGAGCCGCGTGAAGATGAGCTTCCGCTTCACGCGCCCGTGACCGCGTCGAAAATCCATCCCACACGTCCCATTGCGCCAGAATCCCCACCGAGTAACTCGTCCCATCCCCGCGCGTGACCCAGCCGTAATCATAATCAAGGCTGCTAAACGCGCTAACGCGCGGCACATACCCGCTCTTCGCCCCACGGACCTGTGCCTCGGCGGCGATGGCATGCTCGCGCGCCGCCGCCAGCTCCGGTCGTTGCGTGAAATCACCCGACTCCGGAGCACGCGCTTCAGGCGCCCGGTCCGCCACGGTGAACTCACCCTCCTCGATCCCCAGCAAATGACGCAGGGCGCGTTCGGCCAGGCTTCTCGCGTTTCTCGCCCGAACCAGGTCTTCCCGCGCCCCCGCCAACCGCACTTCAATGTCCAGCGCGTCCGACTTCAAAAGCGTCCCGCCGTCCAGACGCTTTCTCGCAACATCCCGATGGGCTTCAAACGCGCGAACCTGGGCTTCGACCGCCTCAATGAACCGCCGGGTTTTCAGAACCGTATGAAAAGCGCGCGACACCTCGAAGCCCAGCGCATTGCGGATCGCCTCGTGGTCCTGTCTTGATGCCTCCTCCTCCGCACGCGCGGTCCTTCGTGCCGCTCTGTCCCGTCCACCGTTGTAGAGGGGCACGGTCACGAGACCGCGCAGGTTCAGCGCAACCACGTCGGGAACATCGTTGAAATCCAGCGAGGACCTGTAGGCGCGTTGATTGAGGATGCTGCCAAACACCCGCATCGGATTGTCCGTGCGCGTGTAGCCCGACTCCAGCCGCACCCGGGGCCAGAACGCGGAATTCGCCTGCTCCAGACGCGCCTGGGCGGACGCGATCCGATGCCGGGCGATCAACGCGTCCGGATTGTGGAGGAGCGCATGTTCCAGGCTCTGCTCCAGCGTCCAGGGCGAAGCGGCCTTCAGAGAGCCGACACTCCCCGGCGCCATCAGGAGCGCCAGTGCCAGAAACGCTGTGTACCGGGTCTTCACGACGTGGAATTCCGCGCACTGTGTCTCAACCTTCCGGATACTGTCAACGACCGCCACTCGCCGGACACTTTCCCAAGCCAAGCTTCTTCAGGAGCATTTCCAGCGGACAAAGGCCGGTCATCGACGATTGCAGAAGATTGAAGCCGACGAACGCCGTGAACCACAACCAGTGCGGGTTGTGAAAGTGCGCAAGCAACAGACTCGCGAGGATGAAAGTACCGGCAAACATCCGGATGAGGTGCTCCAGTTTCATATGCATAAAACTCGCACCGGCACCTTGAACAAGCTTGCCCTTACTTGGCGCGCACCGGCCAATCCTTGTTCCACAGACCTCCTCCTTACTTCCGTTGCCGCGCCAACGGCGCAACCACCCTTCAGCCCGGGGCAACGCCCCAAATGAATTTCCCCAGCCCTGAAAGGGCGGAACCCGGCGCATCCATTCAATCCGACCGGATTCCATTCCACACCACGTCCCCACAATCTCCGCCACGTTGCCGGCGACGTCTTGGAGTGCGGTGCTGGAACGAAGCGACTTCGCCGCTTTCCTTTGCGGTTCCCTGTCACCGAAAATGGGGTCATTGATTGTAGAGGACAATGAGCAAGCCGATGTTGTCTCACCAAAAAATGGCAATGGGGTCGCATCTAAATAATTGACAATTGCCGCCTCGAATTCCACGCGCACCATCGGCCTTGGTGAAGGGATCGCGCCCACGACCGCACTCCAGGACGCCGCCGCGCAATTCGGAAAGACCGCGCGAAGTCGGCCACGTTTTGGAGTGCGGCGATGGAGCGGAGCGGATTCGCCGCTTTCCGAGCGGGTGGGGAGGTGGGTGCGCTGGATGAACGTCCGTCCGGCATGCGAAAGCGGTGGAGGGCTGGCGCCCACAACCGCACTCCAGGCCGCTGGCGCGAGGTTCGGGAAGCCCCGTGGGAAGACGGCCTCGTTAGGGAATCGGATGGATTAATCCGGTTGTCAGGCG
>DATKEE010000473.1:0-2551 GCA_035544555.1 Candidatus Methylomirabilota bacterium | reverse complement strand
CTCTCCCTCGAGGGGGAGGGTTGGGGTGAGGGCGAGTTCGACCGGACAGGAATCCACTTCCAGCACCATCGAGAACGAAGCACCCCTGTCGTGGAACCACAGCGGACAGGCTTATGGCGACGTCCCGGCGATGCAGTAGAGGAAGCCCGAGGTCCGGATGAAGAGCTGGTTCCCGGCCGCGACGGGGGAAGACAGCGTGTAGCTGCCGTCCAGTTCATTGGTCGCCAGCACCTCGAATTCGGGTCCGGCTTTCAACACGGTGGTGATCGCGCGTTCGTTGGTCACGTAGAGCTTCCCGTCCGCCAAAAGGGGTGATGCGCTCACCGTCCCCATGGCTGTCCGTTCCGGGCCCCAGATGCGTTCTCCGCTCGCAGCGTCCAGGCACGTGACCATGCCGCTGTCCTCCACCATGTAGAAGTGTTTCCCGTCTGAAATCGGCGTGGGCACGTCCGGTCCGCCGTCATCCTCCCATTTCCACGCCAGATGACTTGTCGTCACGTCGCCCGTTCCACCGGCCCGCAACGCCAGCAACGGCCGTTTGCGGCTCGGCGCAAAGATCATCCCGTCCTTCACCACCGGCGAGGCAATGATCCTGTAATTCGGCGCCTTGCGTGGATTCAATCCGCCGGCCCGCCACACCTCCTCGCCCGACGCCGGATCGTGCGCCGTGACGTAGTCGCCTCCGCTGACCACGATCCGCGTTTTTCCCTCGTGCAACAGCACCGCGGGAGTCGTGTAGGCATCCGGCGATTCCCGGACCGCGTCGGTCGGACGCTCCTGTCGCCACAGTTCCCGGCCGGTCGAGCTGTCCAGGGCAACCAGATAGGAGGGATCATCGGTGTTGTTGCCGTGCAGCACCTCGATGATAAGCTTCCCATCGTGCAACAGGGGCGAGGAGGCGTATCCCCAATTCAATCCGAAGTCGCCGTAATCCTCCTGCAGGTTTCGCCCCCAAATCTCGCGCCCATCGAAATCAAACGCCTTGACCGCGCCGGTTCCGGTCACCACCCAGATGTGTTTGCCGTCGGTGACCGGTGAGGGCGAGGAGGAATTCTGCTTTCGGTGCAGGCGGTTGCCGGAATCGAGTTCGCGCTGCCAGCGAATGCTGCCATCCTCCCGGGAAAGACAGAGGAGAAGCAGGTTGGGACCGCCGGGATTATCGATTCCATAACTGCCGCCACGTCCACCGCGTCCGCGGCCGCGGCCGCCTTCTTGCCGATCTTCCGCCGCGGCTTCCTGCCCGGCAGGCGCGGGTGTTGTGGGAGAAGTGATGAATATGTGGTCACCCCAGATGATGGGAGTGGCCCCGCTCCACGAGGGCAGTGGCGCTTTCCAGACGATGTTTTGTTCCGGGCCCCAGCGCGTCGGCAACCCCGTGGACTGGCTGATCCCGGTTCCATCCGGACCACGCCACTGCGGCCAGTTCCCTGTCGATGCGGATGTTCGCTCGCCGAAACCCGCGGTGCAGATTCCAGCCGCCATCATCATCCACAGCAGCCTCGTTGCGGTGATTCGTGCAGATTCTGAAGTCCCGATTGTCCACATGGCTCGATTCCTTTCTCTTTTCACCGTTCTCGATCTACCGGCAACACCGCTCCTCAATCGCGGGGCGCAATATCCGCCGACCGCGCCACCGGATACGACCCAGAACGCCGGAGCGCCGCCCGTGCTTTGAACACTGGCGACGTCCGGCGCCTGGCGCCAACCGGAGGGTTGGACGGATGCTTCGATTCAAGCGCAACCGGCATCGAAGGCCCGCAGCTTTTGCGGCCCCGGAGGATTACGCGTCGCTCTTCTTGGGCTCCCGTTTGGCCTCCCAGTCACGGGATTGGGTTTCGCCTCCCCGCTCGAATTCGATCTTCCCCTTGATGGTATCGCCGCTGACCTTGCCGGTGTAGGTCTGGGTGAAGGAGTTTCCACCAAACTCACGGGTGATTTTGAACGTCAGTTCGTCCCCTTTGAGTTTGGCCTCCTGAATTTCGGTTTCCCTCGGATCGCCACCCTGACGACCCGGCGTGATCATCTTGCCGGTCACCTTTTCCCCTTCCAGCTTCAGCTTGAGGGTGGTTTTCCGGCTCTCGCCGCCGCCCCCCCGTCCGGCGAATGTCCAGGTCCAATCACCCGTGGGATCGACTTTCTTCTCCTGTGCCTGCGTTGACGTGGACATCAGGAGCGCAAGAATTGCGCAGGCAGCTCCCTTGGTCAGCAGGGTCAGCGCGGTGTGAGTACGTTGCATAACTTGTTTGTGTTGTGGATTGTTTGATCGTCCAACCGGAAACTGCAATCCATTGGCAGGGTCTGGATTGACGGATCTCCTATTAAGACCGGTTGGGGGTGGAAAGGTTACATCCTTTGCGGCAGCCCCATAGCACCGGTCTCGTATCCCGGTTCTTCTCCCCGCCTTCGGCAATCTCCCCAAACCCACGGATGCCGCACAAAACTTTGCCAGTTTCGCGTCACACTTCCGCGGCTCCATCGCCGCACTCCAAAACGTCGCCGAATTTCCCACGGGGCTCCCCGATCCTCGCGCCAGCGTTTTGGAGTGCGGTTG
>DATKEE010000472.1:0-3692 GCA_035544555.1 Candidatus Methylomirabilota bacterium | reverse complement strand
CCCCCGACGTAGCCGACATTAATGTTATAGCCCAACCGGGGGGTCTGCCACTCAGCCAGGGGACCGTTCAGCGAAAAGGCCCGCGCCTGCCCGGCCGGAAACCCAAGGGCGAGCAAAAGTCCAATGTATGTCAATAAACGCCTCATAACGTGCCTCTACCTCAGTCTCAACACTCGATACAATCGCATTCCGGAGGAAGGTTCAATGGCAACCGAATCCGTGCCTTCGACCGCCAGCCGCGGCTGACCCGCAGTCGCCCAGACACCCGACTCTTCCGACGACTGAACCTGATAAATAGCCCCGGGCGTGGCGCTCCACTCCAACCGCCATCCCCCGTCATCGCGCTCTACCCGGACCGTCAGGGCGCTTTCCGAATCCGTGGGATCGGTTCCCGCCAGAAACTCGCTCAGGTCGCTTGCGCCGTCCCCATCGGAATCCTCGTGAGCGGCGGGCCAGTTGGCGGGATTGTCCCCCCAATAAAGCGCCTGCCAGTCATCCGGAAGTCCGTCGAAATTCCCGTCCTCACCCCATGTCCGGCCCGACACCGCGACCGAGAGCGGCGAGGTCCGGCCATCGGTGAGTTCATATCCCAGCCGGAAGGAGTGCTCCGTGCCCGCCGCCAGCCCGGAGATGGTCGCGCGGTTGTCCTCAATCCGGAGGGGCTCCGCTGCTCCGTCCTTGTAAAGCAGGTAGACGGCGACCGGATATCCATCCATGCGCGCCCAAGTCACACTGAGTCTCGACTGGCTCAAGGCCAGCACATAAGGCGGAGACGGCGCCTCCAGCGGATTTGCCTGCGCGAATCGCTGGGCGAACACGTCAAAGCTCTCGACGCCGCCCATGAAGCCGGACCAAGCCGCAAGAAAGCGTTTGTCCCCATCGCTCGCGACGGTCGGATAGAACTGCGGTCCGATGAAGGTTGTGTTCACCTGGTGTTCCGAGCCAAGCGCGCCGGACGTGTTGGAAAACCGTCCGAACACGCCCTCCCGGAAACCATCCTGCGCCAGGCTGTTCCAGACGGTGAACAAGTCATTCCCCAAGGCAGCCGTCCGCGGAAAGAGCTGATCCCCGTAGGTGTAGGAATTCAGTCTCCGCGAGGAATGACGCGGTCCTCCGTCCGCATTGAATGATCGATAGAAGACATCCCAGCCGTTGGTATAGACGAGACCGTCCACGTTCACGTCCCCCACATACTGGCACCAGGAAAGAGCGAATCCGCCGTTGCCGGTGACCGCCAGCGAGGGGCTCGCGCACCGTAGCGCCTCGCCGCTGGCCCGTTGCTCGTTACCGACGGGCAGGCCGTCTCCATCGTAGAGACGAAACATGACGTCGGCTCCATAAGCCCGGACACCCCCGCCACTCCCTTCGGTATTGAATCCGCCCTCGTCACGGTCGTGGAGGACGGCGACTAACTTTTCGGAAATCCAGCCGACCGCAAACCCGCCTCCCGGCCGGGCATCCACCACGGGATTGCGCTGGCTGAGCCACACGGTCTGATTGACCTGAAATTCTTCCCCAATTTTTGCGCCCGCTTCCGAAAGGCGCTGGCCATAGACTCCCTGGAGAAGTTGCATGCCGGGGTCCGGATTCGAGGCGTCGTCCTGCCCGAGACTTCCCCAGACCACCACCACCGAACCATCCTCCAGGCAGGCGACCGAAGGCTGGACCTGCCGGCCCTGCGGATAACTGTTCACCTGAACATCATCCGTGACGAATGCCCCGTTGGCGCCCATGAACCGCGCGTAAATCCGGGTCCGGTCACCAATACCGCCCTGCCAGACGAACACAGCCCCGCCGTTCTTGAGAGCGGCCACCTTCGGCAACTCCTGATCCCCCCCACCGGCCTGATTTACGCGGAAAATCTCGAGTTCACGCGACAGGCTCTGGTTCAGACGCCTGGCACTGATGCCCATCCCGTCGCCATCGGTGGCGTTGTCCTGCCACACCACGTAACCGCCCTCCGGACTGATGCTCACATCCGCGCGTATTTGATCTCCCGCGATGAGGAACGGATCGACCAGCGGATACTCTCCGGCCTGCGGGGCATACGAGTTCTGCGCGGCCATCCGGTCGGTCGAACCTGCCAGGAGCGCAAAGACAAGAAGGGTGAGACAAAGGCGCGACACGGATGACATAAGGTTTCGATCTTCTAACAAATCAAGTCGTTGTTGTCCACGTTATACTACCCGGGCTCATTCGCAACGCCCCGCCAAGCCGTTTCGGAGCGCCTTGAAATCGTGGCAGCGTGGAAGCCACGTCTGTTTTGACCACCCCTGCCTTGAACCGTTCCGTCCCGATTTCGTCACGCGCAAGGCACCGCCAAGAGTCGATGGCTCACCGCATCACTGTCGTCGTGGATGCGAGTTCCAGGGAGCCGGTCGCTCACTGGTTTGGCAGTCTCTGCAAATCGGGCTGCTCGGGAATCGTCTGCTGGGCGAACGGCAACTCGTCGGGCGCGTTTTTGCGATTCCCCGCGGGATCGATGATCGTCGGAGTCACGAAGATCATCAGGTTTTTCTTGTCGGTCGAGGACGACTCGCTCCGGAAGAAGCGCCCGATGAGAGGCAGGTCCCCGAGCACCGGCACCTTGTCCTTCGTCTTGATCACGTTTTCGGAGATCAAGCCGCCCAGCACCACCGTCTGTCCGTCCCACACGATGGCGCTCGTGGCCACTTGGCGAAGCCGGAAGATGGGCAGCGGAATCGGTTGAACCAGCGGAGGAGCGGCGCCGGTCCCGCCGCCGGACACGGATTGGATCTGCGCGACGAACTGGCCGGAA
Source organism: Candidatus Methylomirabilota bacterium (assembly GCA_035544555.1). Lineage (GTDB taxonomy): Bacteria > Verrucomicrobiota > Verrucomicrobiia > Limisphaerales > DATKEE01 > DATKEE01. The sequence continues at coordinate 913 of DATKEE010000472.1, read as the reverse complement.
TCGTCATAGCCGAGGAACTCCTTCACCGTCGGAATGATGGTCATCTGGATGGTGTAGCCATCCGCGCTGACATAGGGAACCACATCCAGAACGGGTCCGATTTCGAAGGGCTCGGCCAGGGGCTGGGAGAGGGAACCGATGCCCCCCGGGCCAGCCCCGATGCCACCCTCCACCGCTCCGATGCCGCCGCCGCCGCCGCCGGTCTGGTTCAACTGGAGGTCGGTGACAATATAGCGGACATCGACCACCTTGATCTGTGTCTGGCGGCCGCTGAGAGTTGTGACCTTTGCCGCCGAAAGGAGGTCCGAACCCCCTCGTTGTTCGATGGCGCGGATCACCATGCGGAACTGGGGATCGGTCAGAATGCCGGTCAACGTGGCGATGGCCGGGGCGGTGGAGCGCAGCCCGCCGGTGAGAAGGTTATCGGTGGCGGAAGGCGCGATCTGGCCCGGGCTGGGTATGTTTGGATCCGAGCCGGGGCCGGGGAAGATCCCGCTTGGATTCGCGAGGCTGGGTGCCCCTCGAAAGGACGGGGCGGTTCCACCCTGGGCTCCAAGAGCGCCTCCTCCCAACATCCAGTTGCCGAGAAACCAGTCGAAGCCCAGTTCCCGGGTGTCGTCCTGTCCGATTTCAACGAACCTGGATTCGATCATGATCTGGGGCGGGGCCTCGTTCAGGACCTGGACGGCCTTTTCAATGGTATCGAGATCCTCCATGGTGGCGCGGACGAACAACTTGCCAAGCCGGTCGTTGAAGAAGACGGTCTTGCCCGGGTCGGCCAGATTCACTCCCGCCGCGGTGAAGTATTCATTGACCATTTGATGCAGGGACAAAGTAGTGTTTGTCTGGGTTAGGAATCCGATGCCACCGCCGCCGAGGTCGCCGCCTCCCAATCCGCCTCCCGCACCGCCAA
>DATKEE010000471.1:0-7926 GCA_035544555.1 Candidatus Methylomirabilota bacterium | reverse complement strand
CCGAACGGTTGCCTGGTTAAAACTGGCGGACTGACGAGGGGTCGAGGGGTTTACTCGAATATCCAACTCGCCCTCACCGCCGCCTTCGCGTGGAACGGAACGCCGGTCTCCAACCCGGCGCGATTCCTCACATTCGCAACGAGCCGGGTCGGAGACCGGCGTTCCGATGCCTTCGCCTTCATTCGTGTGAATTCGTGTTCATTCGTGGTTTTTCACCTGAATAGTTACGGCGCTCCGTTCTCGATTGGATTTGTTGGATTGCCCAGCGGGCGTGTTCAGCGATGAGCGGTTCGGAATCCCGGGCCGCCCGTTCGAGGTGGGGGAGTGTATTCGCATCGCCGGTATTGCCGAGGGCGACGCAGACGTTGCGAAGGACGCCGCGCCGTTTTGCGCGGAGGAGGGGTGTGCCGTGGAAGCGTTGCTTGAACGCCGCATCATCCAATGAGAGAAGTTCGAGGAGATCGGGTTGTTGGAGGTCCATTCGCGCGTGCGAACGCATGAGGCGGCTTTCGCGGGCGAAGCGGTTCCAGGGACAGACGGCGAGGCAATCGTCGCAGCCGTAGATGCGGTTGCCGATGGCGGGCCGGAGGGGTTCGGGGATGGGCCCTTTCAACTCGATCGTGAGGTAGGAGATGCAGAGGCGCGCGTCGAGCTGGAACGGCGCGGTGATGGCGCCGGTGGGGCAGGCGGGAATGCAGCGGGAGCAGGTGCCGCAGCGATTGGGTTCGGGAGGATCGGGATTGAGCGGGAGGGTGGTGAGGATTTCCGCGAGAAAGAACCAGTTGCCGAGGCGCCGGCTGATGAGGTTGGTGTGTTTGCCGATGAAACCCAGCCCGGAGCGCTGCGCGAGGTCGCGTTCCAGGACAGGGCCGGTATCGACGTACCAGAGCGAGCGGGTGCCGGCGCCGCCGAGTTCATTGACATGATCCGTCAGGGACTGGAGACGGCCGGCGAGGACGTCATGATAATCCCGGTAACGCGCGTAGCGGGCGATCACCCCGCCTTGAAGCGGCGCGTTGGAGGGCGCTGGATCGGGGGGATGGGGGGTATAACTGACGGCGAGCGTGAGGATGCTTTGGGCGTGAGGGAGGACGATCCGCGGGTTGACGCGTTTGTGGGCGTTGCGCGGGAGGTAGGCCATGCCGCCATGACGGCCGGCGGCGAGCCATCGTTCGAAGTGGGCGGCCGAGGCGGGCGGGTCGGCGGTGGTGACGCGGCAGTCGTCGAAATCCAGTTCTAGCGCGCGTTGTCGGATGCGGGCGTTCACGAGGGACGGGAGCGGACGGAATTGAAGTGGTGGACGACCTGTTGGGCGACCTCCTTGAGGGGGCGCATTTCCGTGTTCACGAGGACATCGGCCAGTTTGTAAACCGATTCGCGTTGTTCGAGCAGTTCGCGAATGCGCGCGAGCGGATTGGCGTCCTGGAGGAGGGGGCGGTGGGTTTGGTGACGGACACGTTCCCAGATCTTTTCGGGGGAAGCCCAGAGGCAGACGACGAGTGCGTGTTGTTTCAGGTTGTCGAGGTTTTCCTGTCTGGCGGCGAGACCGCCGCCCGTGGAGATGACCGTGTGATGGCGGGCGGCGAGTTCCCCGACGACGCGGGTTTCGAGTTCCCGGAAGGCGTTTTCGCCGTTTTGAGCGAAGAGATCGCTGATGGTTCTGCCGGTGGAGGCTTCGATCAGGGAGTCGGTATCGACGAACTCGAATCCGAGCGACTCCGCGACGAGGCGTCCGACGGAGGATTTGCCGCTGCCCATGAAGCCGATGAGGGCGAGATTGACGATGCGGCGCTGGCGGCTCATTGGACCCAGTAAACGCGAGGAGCGGGGGTGGCGCACGCAGTTTCTGCGTGCACCGGTTCGAGTCGAAGCCGGTGGGCGATGACCGGCGGATTGACAGTCTTGCGCGGGATGCGTAAAGACGGCTCATGAACCAAACCTTGGAACGACTGGTGGATCTTGTCCCTGAGAACGCCCACCGGCTTTACAACCTGACGATTGCGGAGGCGCGGGAACGAATCCTGTCGGGGTTGCCGGAGGCGGTGCTGGGGATTGAAGGATCGTTCGCGCTGGTGGCGAAGGCGGGCAGGACGGTGCGGATGGCGCGGTCGCTGGACCGGCCGATGCGGTATTTTCTGGCGAAGCGACAGGAGGGGCCGGCATTGGTGGTGGCGCAGAGGATCGATGCCATCGCCGCGTGGCTGGGCAGCGAGGGGTTGTCGGACCAGTTCCATCCGAGCTACACGCGGATGGTGCCGGCGCATCATGTAGTGGAAATCCGGCTGGTGGGTTGTCCGGATCCGGATCCCACCTTCACGCGGTTCTTTGCGCCGAAGCGGAACGGGCTTCCGGCGGATCTGGACGAGATTGGTTCCCGCTACATTGGGGCATTGGCGGAGGAGATTGCGAGGTGGCTGCGCAGCATTCCGGAGCGTGAACCGGTGGGGGTTTGCTTTTCCGGGGGGATCGACAGCGGAGCGGTGTTTTTGACGACGTACCACGTCATGAAGAAGCTGGGGATGAATCCGGCGCGGCTGAAGGCGTTTACATTGTCGCTGGGGGATGGTCCCGACCTGGGTCAGGCGGTGGATTTTCTGGAGCGGTTGGATTTGGGGATGTTTCTGGAGGCCATTGAGGCGAATGGATCGGTGTTGGACGCCGCGGAGACGATCCGGGTGGTTGAGGATTACAAGCCGTTGGACATCGAGTGCGCGTCGATGAGCCTGGCGTTGTGTCGCGGGATTCGGGAGCGGTATCCGGACTGGAGGTTTCTGGTGGATGGGGATGGCGGGGACGAGAATCTGAAGGACTATCCGATCGAGGAGAATCCGGAATTGACGATTCGGAGCGTGCTCAACAACACGATGCTGTATCAGGAGGGATGGGGCGTGGGAACGATCAAGCATTCGCCGGTTTATACCGGAGGGTTGAGCCGTTCGTTCACGCGCAACCATGGGACGGTGTCGCATTGCGGATTTGAAGGCTTCAGTCCGTTCACACGGCCGTCGGTGATTGAAGTGGCGGAGCAGGTGCCGTTTGTGAAGCTCACGGACTACGACGTTAGCCGGCTCTATGCGCTCAAGGGAGAGGTGGTGTCGCGGGGGGTGAAGTCTGTCACGGGATTTGAGATGCCGGTTTTCCCGAAGCGCCGCTTTCAGCACGGCGCGCTCAGTGAGGCGGGTCTGCGCCGGCACCTGCCTCATCGGGAACGGGAGTATCGGCGGCTGTTCCTGGCGATTTACGCATGACCCTCGACGAGCCGGCCTATCCACGGGAGTCCGGGAAGCGCGACCGATGGATTGTGGAGCGGCGTCCACGGAGGAACAAGGTGGATTCGAACCGGCCGAACGCGTTTTTTACCGAGCGGGAGCCGGATGGCCGGGGGGATGTTGTTTCGCAGGCTACGATCCTGTTGACGAACCGTGAATGCCCGTGGCGGTGTCTGATGTGCGATCTCTGGCGCAACACGCTTACTGAACGGCTGGCGGCCGGTCGCGTTCCACAACAGATCGATCATGCGCTGTCGCGGCTTCCGGCGGCGCGCCAGGTCAAGCTTTACAACAGCGGCAGTTTTTTTGATCCGGGCGCCATTCCCGTGGCGGATCATCCGTCGATTGCGGAGTTGGTGAAGTCCTTCGAGCGGGTGGTTGTCGAGTGTCATCCGACCCTGGTGAACCGGCGGTGCGTGGAGTTTGCGGGCCGGCTGGACGGGAGGCTGGAGGTGGCGATGGGACTGGAGACGGCGCATCCGGAGATTCTGGACAGACTGAACAAACGGATGACGCTGGAGGATTTCCGTCGCGCGTCGGCATTTCTCGGGGCGGGGGAGTTATCGTTGCGGGTCTTCATTCTGGTGAAGCCTCCGTTTATCACAAGCGAGGAGGAAGCGATTCACTGGGCGGGACGCTCCATCGATTACGCCTTCGATTGCGGCGCGCGTGTGGTGACGCTGATCCCGACCCGGCCGGGCAATGGCGCGCTGGACACGCTGGCCCGGCAGGGTTGGTTTGCGCCGCCGCGACTGGCGACGCTGGAGGCGTGTTTGCAGTACGGACTGCGGCTGGGGCGCGGACTGGTGTTGGCGGATCTCTGGGATCTGGAACGGTTCCGCGGATGCGAGGATTGTTTCGCCGGTCGAAAGGCGCGGCTGGAGCGAATGAACCTGAGCCAATCCATTGAGGGCGGGATCCATTGTCCGCGTTGTTCCGGAGGCGAATGAAGGCGGCGTTCGACATTGCCGTCGTGGGATCGGGTTTTGGCGGATCGCTGATGGCGATGATGGCGCGGCGGCTGGGCCACCGGGTGATTCTGCTGGAACGAGGCCGTCATCCGAGGTTTGCGATTGGCGAATCCTCCACGCCCCTGGCGAATCTCCTTTTGGAGGAACTGGCTTCGCGTCACGGCTTGACGCGATTGTCGTCCCTGAGCCGGTGGGGAAGCTGGCGGCGGCATCATCCTCGGATTGGCTGCGGGCTCAAGCGGGGATTCAGTTTTTTTCATCACCAGTTCGGGAAGCCATTCCGGGTATCGGAGGCACGGAGCGAGCAGCTTCTGGTTGCCGCCAGTCCATGCGACGAGCTCGCGGACACGCACTGGTATCGGCCGGATTTCGATGAATTCCTAGTGCGGGAGGCCCGCGCCTGCGGGGTTGAGTATTGGGATGAGGCGGAAGTGGAGCGGTTTGAACGGGGCGGAGGAGGGGTGTGGTTGCATGGAAGGCGGAGAGGGGGGGAGTTTTCGATTCGCGCGCGATTTGTGATCGACGCGACCGGTCCGCGGGGACTTCTTCACCGTGAGTTGCAACTGGCGGAAGTGTCGTACGCTGATCTGCCGCGCACCGAGGCGCTGTTCTCGCACTTCAACGGAGTGGGGAAGTTGGAGGACACCGGGGTGAGCGGCGGCGAGATTCCGCCATATCCGGTGGACGCCGCGGCGGTGCATCACGTGTTTGAGGGGGGCTGGATCTGGGTGTTGAACTTTGAGAACGGTGTGACGAGCGCGGGAGTCGCGGCCACGGAAACACTGGCACGGGAGCTTGGTTTGGAGGAGGGTGGTCCGGCGTGGGAGCGGCTGTTGGATCGGTTGCCCACGGTGCGAAGCCAGTTCGAACGCGCGGCGGCGATCCTGCCGTTCCGACATCTGCCCCGGCTGTCGTTCCGATCCGCCACGGTGACGGGCGACCGTTGGGCGCTGTTGCCGTCCGCGGCGGGATTTGTGGATCCGTTGCTATCGACGGGGTTTCCCTTGACGCTGCTGGGGGTTTCACGGCTGGTGGAGATTCTGGAGCAGGACTGGGGCACGTCGCGGTTTGGGGAGCGGCTGGGCCGCTACGGGGAGTTGACGGGTCAGGAACTGGCCGCGACGGGCAGGTTGATAGGCGCGATGTACCGGCACTTGGGGGACCCGGAGGTATTCCATGCGCTCGCACGGGTGTACTTCGCGGCCGCCAGTTTTTCCGAGAGCAGTTGGCGGCTGGGGCGGCTCGGATTGTGGCAGCCTTTCTTGTTGCAGGATCATCCTGAATTCGGGCCGGCTTCGCGCGAATGTCTTGAACAGGCACTGCGACTGCCGGCGAATGGCGGCCGCAGCCCGGAGAGGGCGGCGCTTCTACGGAGAATAGACGAGGGGATCCGTTCCGTGGACGTCGCGGGTCTTGGGGACGAACACCGTCGGAACTGGCATCCGGTGCGGTTTGAGGATTTGATTGGCGGTGCGGAGAAGCTGGGAGTGGAGCGGGGGCGGGTGGAGGCTTTGGCGCGCGCGTTGGGATTCGGCGACGCCGGCCGGGATACGGTCCGCGGGGTGCGCGCAAGATGAGGGGCAGAGGAGGGGCCGAACTTTTTTTTGTCAGGAGGAGGAACGGAGTTTATTGGTTTTATACCGCCCCTATTTTGCGGGAGAACCGGATACAAGGTCCGGACGCACCGGCGTGGACAGTATGCGTGAGACAGGTTGGCGGGTGAAGGAACGCGGTTCCGAAAGGCGTGGCCCGCAGACGGGGGATACGCGGGGCGGAAAGGGAAAGGGATTGAATGGCAGACAAGAATGAGGAGAAAAAAACAAAGGCGAAGGACAAGCCGCACACGGGGCTGGCGGAGAGCTGGTTTCGGCCGGTGCGGGAGAATCTGACGCAACTGGCGCACAGCATTCTGCATCCGGCCGGGGATCGGCCGGCGGGTGCATTTGACGCGGAGAGTTGCGCGAAGCTGGTGCTTCAGGACGCGATACAGACGAATGCCTCGGACGTGCATCTGGAGCCGGTGAGCAAGGGGGTGCTCATCCGGGTGCGCGTGGACGGGCTGTTGCACGACGCGACGTTGTTGAGTCACGAGCAGGGGGATCGTTTGATCCGCTATTACAAATCACTGGCTCAACTCGATCCGGTGGCGTCGTTCAAGCCGCAGGACGCGCGGACACGATACGAGCTGGATGGGCACCGGCTGGATCTGCGGCTGGCCTGCGTCCCGTGTCAGGGCGGCGAAAAGCTCGTGCTTCGGGTCCTGGATGCCGACCGGGTCGAGCATCGCATCGGGGATCTGGGATTGACGAAGGAGGACCAGGAACACTTCAAGGACTGGTTGAAGGACATCAGCGGGATGTGCCTGGTGGCGGGGCCCACGGGGAGCGGCAAGACCACCACGCTTTACGCCCTGCTGCAGGAGCTGAAGGTTCACACCAAATCGATTGTCACCATTGAAGACCCGGTGGAATACAGCATTGACGGGATCACGCAGATCCAGGTGTCCGAGGAGCACGGGCTGACGTTTCTGGAGGGGATCAAGGCGATGCTGAGGCTGGATCCGGACTATCTGCTGGTGGGGGAGATCCGGGATTACGCGTCGGCGCGGGCGGCGGTGGAGGCTTCGTCCAGCGGACGGGTGTTGTTGAGCACGCTGCACAGTCGCGACACGGCGGGGGTCATCACGTCGCTGAGGAACTGGCAGGTGGAGGATTTCGAGATCGCCACGAATCTGGAGTTGGTGGTGGCGCAGCGGCTCGTGCGGCGGCTGTGCGGGAATTGCCGCGGGGAAGCGGCGCCGACCGCGGACGAGCGGCGCTGGCTGGAGACCCTGGGCAGGCCGGTGCTTCGGCGTGTGTGGCGGGCACGGGGTTGCGGGGAATGCCATGACACCGGCTATCGCGGACGGACCGGCGTTTTCGAGATCTGGCGGAAATCGAACAAGGATCATGATCTGATCCTGTCGGGCGCGGAGGAGGCGGCCTTGCGCGGGCACATGCGAAAGCTCGGCCGGAACTCCCTGCTCGACGACGGACTGCTCAAGGTCGAGTCGGGAAAAACGAGTCTGGAAGAAGTGCGCGCCATGAGCAGTCAGACGACCCTGGTGACCTCCAATCTGCTGCCGCCACTCAAGGCGGGGAGATCCGCGCGTTCCCCGGCCGGCAAGGGGAAGCGGCGGAATTCAAGGTGAGAGGGTCCATGCGGTGCCGCTTGACGGTGGCGCCGGTGTTTGCGATTAGACGCGGAGACGTTTGTTGCAACTTTGAATCGAACCCATGCCGATCTACGAATTTGCCTGTCCGAAGTGCCGGGTGATTTTCAGCTTCCTTTCGAAGCGCGTCCAACCCGACCGTCCGCCGGTCTGCCCGAAATGCGGCAATCGCAAAATGAGCAAGCAACTGAGCCGGTTTGCCGCGCTACGGGGGGCGCGGTCCCCCGCCGGGGACGGGGGCGGAGCCGGCGCGGAGGAGGGGCCGATGCCGGACCTCGAGGATCCGCGGATTGCGCGCGCGATGGGCGAGTTGGAGCGGGACATGGAGCATCTGGACGAGTCGAATCCGAGGCACATGGCGCACCTGATGCGCAGGATGAAGGACATCATGCCGCCGGGAAGCGTGCCGAAGGAAATGGACATCGCGATCAAGCGGCTGGAGTCGGGCGAGGATCCGGAGAAGATCGAGGAGGAC
>DATKEE010000470.1:0-3712 GCA_035544555.1 Candidatus Methylomirabilota bacterium | reverse complement strand
TGATCGAACCTTGGAATATAGTGATGATTCGGGGACAGGTTTTGACGATGTCGATTGACCAGGTTGCCCGACGCTATTCGAAGATGTATCCGGTTTTCAACCCAATTGGCGTGCGCTCAAATACGCCCGGGAACGATCCGCGCCTTCCCGGCCGGACTCTTTTTTCGAAAGTGACTTTCGGCCAAAGTCGGGTGTAGAACATGCAGTCATGCACAATGGGGGGAGTTGACGCCCCCCGGTAACCTCGGCCTACAGGGAAGCACAATGTGCCGTCATTCAACACTGAGGTGCGCACGTGAACCATCCACCACCAGACAGGTGCGGCGCCATCGACCCCCCTCGGTTCGTCCGACCAGAATAGGAAATTCCATGCTCCAGATCCATCACCCTGGCTTCACTGCCTGCCTCATCCTCGCGTGTCTTTGTCCACTCTCCGCTCAACACGCCGTGGCGGCCGAACCTGAAAGTGCGAACCGCATCTCGTTCAACACGCGCTTTCTGTTCAATGTCCGCACCTCGTTCGAGAACCTCGGTGGCCTGCCGTTTCAGACGGACCCCGGTCCGGCCACGGCTGGCACCGACCACTTCTACGACGACGGTTATAACCGCGTCGATGCGAGCGGAAATGAGGGGGGGCGGACCTGGTTCTGGGGCTACGATGATTCCAGTCAACTCCCCGGAAACGATACCCTCGTCATGACCAGCACGATGGCTTCTTCGAATGCCACTGTGCGTGATGAGCATGACGAACCGATTTTTGGCTTCGAATTCAACTATGCGCGGGAAATACGCCGGATCGGTTCCGTCCGTTGGGGCGTCGAGGCAGGTAGCGGCTACGGCAGCCTCGCGTTTTCCGCGCGCGGGCAATTGACCGGCGATGCCGTACAGATCAGTGATGCCTACGCGTTGAACGGGGTGGTCCCCCCCGCCGCTCCTTATCGCGGCTCGTTTGAAGGTCCTGGCGTCCTCATTGGAGACTCGCCGGCCCGCACCATCAGCACCCTGCCCGGCGGGACCTCAACCTTGGGCGACTGGCGGCTCAATGCACGGCTCTACGGTCTTCGCCTCGGCCCCTACATCGAAGTTCCGTGCTCGGACCGCATTCACTGCTCGATCAGTGCTGGAGCGGCATTCGCGCTCGTGGACAGCGATTTCACCTTCGAAGAAATCAACTCGGTCCCTGGCCAAGGTTCCACAACGGCCACGGGTTCGGACTCGCAGGCGGGCTGGCTGGCTGGCGGCTATGTCGCGGCGCGGGTTTCCGTGGCGCTGGTTGATCAGTTGCACGGTTTTGCAGGACTACGCTATGAACACCTTGGCCGATTCTCCCAAACCGCGAACGGGCGCCAGGCGCAAATCGACTTGCGCGATTCCTTGATCGGAACTCTCGGAATCAGCTACGCCTTCTGAAGCAGGCCTTCGAAATTCGATCCACACATTCGTCCTGGTGACCCACCCCAAAGGCCCCGTTACAGCCCATTTTCCGTGTCAAAAACAGGCAGTAAGCCCCTTCTTTATCGATCACGGGATTTCCTTGTGTCTGTGCGAGAAGAACTTGCTTAGGCGACACCACGCGGCTATTCGTCCAAGGCCATGCTGTCGGATTGGATGGCGAGTTGGAGACGCTGGCGGGCTTCCTCCCGAAAATCAGGGATCACCATCCGGTTGGTCCACCGACTCAGCGAACAGGACAGATACCCGGGATCGGTGTGATCCTTGAAGTCCGGATCGGCAGCCTGCGACTCCCAGGCATGAGCCAGGGTGCTGGTGAGACATTGCTCGATACGCTCGCGGTTGAGACGGCGAAAGCGTCTCAGGATATTCCAGTCCGGACGGCTGTTCGCGCTCAGATAGCGAAGCGTGCGATCCCGTTCGATGCCCGCTTCAATCTCCTGCGACCCGAAATGTCCGGTCGCATAGCAATAGGTCAGAAGCGTGAGCAGCATCTGCGGACGGTAGGACTTGCCGTCACCCAAACCGAAGTTCGTGGTATAGGACGGCCATTCGATGGATTGCGCGGACTCGAGCACCAGGGTGACCAGGAAGGTCGGGTCGAAACACGCGCTCATATCGAGCGGCAGGCATAGTCCGGTGCCGGCGGAGTTGGAGTCGTGGTTGGCTACCATAAGATTTGTCGGATTGACCGCGTTACAGGTCGATTCACTGGCCGCAATCTAGAACTCCAGTGTTACGAATGGATGGCGGGAAGGTGAACTCGAGCTGACTTCTCAAAACGCCTTGTGCCGACGGCAGAAAGCGTTGCCTCACATCCCGATTTCCCCGCCCGGAGGCTGTGAATTCGACGTCATCCGCGAGGAGCGGGAGCTGCCAGAACACCTTCCCGCCAAATCCGGTTGGAATGCCGGAAAAGAGGGGGCAGTTGTCATATCTATCCATCAAGATGCATTGATTTTTAAGTTGCAGTGCAAGGCTTGAGGCTTAAAGTCCATGGGTCCCGCTTTATTGAAATGAGTGGAAATTCGACAACCAACGACAGACCCGACCGAAGCGCCGAACTCGAACAATTGCTGCGCGAACGGATCGCGATCATCGATGGCGCGATGGGCACCGTCATCCAGCAGCGGAAACTGACGGAGGAGGATTTTCGCGGCGACCGGTTTCAGGGGTGGAAGAAGGACCTGCAGGGCAACAACGACTTGTTGAACGTCACCCGGCCCGATGTCATCGAGGACATTCACCGGGAATACCTCAAGGCGGGGGCGGATATCATCGAGACCAACACGTTCAATTCGCAGGCGATATCGTTGGCGGATTATGGAATGGACGATCTCGCCTATGAACTGGCGCGGGCCGGTGCCGAGTGCGCCAGCCGTGCGGCCGACGGTGTGATGGCCGACGAACCGGGTCGCACGTGCTGGGTCGCCGGTGCCATGGGGCCCACGACAAAGACCTCGTCCATTTCGACCGACGTGAACAATCCGGCCGCGCGGGGGACGACGTTCGATGAGCTGGTGCAGGCCTACTACGACCAGGCTCGCGGCCTGTTGGATGGCGGGGCGGACATTCTGATTGTCGAGACCATCTTCGATCCCTTGAACGCGAAGGCGGCGTTCTTTGCGATTGAGAAACTGTTCGAGGAACGCGGCATCGATCCGGTTCCCTGTCGTCGTGAGGGCGGCGTCAAGGCGGCCGCCGCGTCCGGCGGCAAACGGCGCGTGCCGTTGATGGCGTCGGTGACATTCATCCAGGCGGGCAGCAACCGGGGCGTGACGGGGCAGACGGTGGAGGCCTTCTGGCACTCGATCATGCACGTGCCGTTGTTGAGCGTGGGGATGAATTGCGCGCTGGGGCCGAAGGAACTGCGTCCATTGATCGAGGAATTGTCCGGGCTGGCGCCGGTTTACGTGAGCGCCTACCCGAACGCCGGCCTGCCGAATCCGCTGTTGCCGACCGGTTTTCCAGAGACGCCCGAATCGCTGGCGCCGCAATTGAAGGAGTGGGCGGAGCGGGGCTGGTTGAACCTGGTGGGCGGGTGTTGCGGAACCACGCCGCCGCACATCGAGGAGATCGCGCGGACGGTGAAGGGGTTGACGCCCCGCGAAGTGCCGGAGGTCGAGCCGTATCTGCGCCTCAGCGGCACGGACGCGCTGGTGGTTCGTCCGGAGACCAATTTCGTCAACGTCGGCGAGCGGACCAACGTGACCGGGTCGCCGCGGTTTTCGAAGTTGATCCTGAACGGCGAGTTTGAGGC
>DATKEE010000469.1:0-7329 GCA_035544555.1 Candidatus Methylomirabilota bacterium | reverse complement strand
CGTGCCCGGGGTGTTCGTGGCGGGGGATTGCAGCGATCACGTGTATCGTCAGGCGGTGACGGCGGCGGGAATGGGCTGCGCCGCGGCGATCGACGCGGAACGGTATCTGTCCGCGCGGGAGAAGTGATCACCATTCCCTGGAGCCGACGATCAAACTGTCCGGGCAAATCACCGAGCCTGGCACGACTTCCCTTACAGCCCATTTTCAGGACTAAAACAGTGCTCTAAGCATCATCTGTAACGATCACGAGATTTATTTCTTGCTGATTTTGAACGACTTGCTTCGGCGACACCACGACCCTCAGCTTTTGCTAAGTCGTTCAACGGGTTTTTCGTGGAGGAGCGCGTGGGCTTCCACTAGGATGCCGGGGATTCGATCCGCGAAGGGGCTGTTGCAGAGACAAGGCATGAGCTTCTGACGGTCGATTGCCGACGCGTTTGCGCCGGGAAACCAATGTTCCGCCTGACCGAGCAGGTTGTAGCGCATCTTCGCCCAGCCGACGAGATCGAGCGACCGGGCGAAGGTCCACAGCCGGAGGATTTCCACAATGTTGATCTCACCGGGCACATTCACGTATTCGGGCAATCCCTCGTGCCAGCGGTTGCACCAGTCCGCGCCCAGGACGTTCTCCATCTCACTCCGCAGGCGCGCTTCGATGGGGGCGACGGTTTCCAGAAGCCGGTCGTAGTGTTCCAGGGCGCGGAGGTGTTCGTCGAAATCGGAGGGCCGGGCGGCGCCGCAGCTCAATGTATGAACCCCCGGCCGGGCCAGGCAGTAGAGCGCGTTGAACTGCATGGGCGAGAGCGGCGCGCAGAGGTCCACGAGCTTGGAGGGCGGATCGTAGAGCTTTCCCCCCTTGTCGTTGGGGCTGATGATGAACACGCCCATGTCGAGTTCGCGGGCGGCGACGATGGCGGGCCAGTTGAGGTCGTTGACGAAATACCAGTGGACGTTGAAGTAATCGAATTCGTTGCTTCGGACGGCTTCGAGGATGACGTCGGGCGTGGCGTGGGTTGAGAAGCCGACAAAGCGGACGCGGCCCTCGCGCTGGAGTTTTCGCGCGGCGTCAAGGCAGCCGTTCCCGCGGAGGGAGAAATCGAGCAGTTCACGATTGTTGATGCCGTGCAGGGAGAGCAGGTCCACGTGGTCAAGGCGAAGCAGACGCATCGACTGATCGAATGTGCGGAGGAAGTCCTCGGGGTCCGGCATGGGGGCGACCTTGGTTTGGACTATGAGCCGCTCGCGGGGCAGTGTCGGGAGGAGGCGTCCGAGTTGCATTTCCGAGGACCCATAGCCGCGGGCGGTTTCGATGTGATGGATGCCGAGTTCGAGCGCCCGGTGGATGGTGGCTTCGAGATTGGCCTGGTTGTCCGCGGGGATCTGTTGTGGATCAACATCCTGCCAGGAATGCTGGTAGCGCATGCCGCCGCACGAAAAGACGGGCATGGAGAGTTCGGTTCGGCCGAAGCGGCGGTATTTCATGGGGACGAGCGCGGATGGGGACGAGCGCGGGGTATTGTCGGGATTATTCGACGAATTCGAGTTCCGGGGCGCGGGGAATGAGTTTGTGTTCGTGAGCGAGACGAAGAAAACGGCGGATGGCTTCGCGCCCACGGTCGCCGTAATCGAGGGTCCAATGGTTGACGTACATGCCGACAAACCGGTCGGCGAGGTCACGGCCCATGTCGCGGGCGTATTGGAGGGCGTGTTCGACGGCTTCGGCGCGGTGGTCGAGACTGTATTGAATGCTGGCGGTGAGGAGGTCGGAAACGGCTTTGCGGACGGCTGGGGCGTGGCGCTTGTGAATGACATTCCCACCGAGGGGCAGGGGAAGTCCGTCCTGTTCCCGGCCCCACCAGACCCCCAGATCCTCGCAGACACGCAGTCCTTCGTTTTGATAAGTGAGTTGGCCCTCGTGAATGATGAGGCCGACGTCCGCCTGACCGGATCGGACGGCCTGAAAGATTTGATCGAAGGGGACGACGATGTGATTGATTTCGGCGGCGGGACGGTCAAGCCAGAGTTGGAGGGCGAGAAAGGCGCTGGTCATGGTCCCGGGAACGGCGATGCGTTTGCGGGCGATGGCGTCGCGATCCAAAGATTGGCCGGCGACGAGCATGGGGCCGTATCCGTCGCCCATGCTGGCGCCGCTGGGGAGCAGGGCGTATTGATCGCTGACGTGGGCGTAGGCGTGGATGCTGATGGCGGAGATGTCGAGTTCGCCCCGCGTGGCGCGTTCGTTGAGCGTCTGGATGTCCTGAAGAATGTGCTCGAAGCGGAACCCATGGGTGGGGATCAGGTCCCTGGCCAGGGCGTAAAACATGAACGCATCGTCAGGGTCGGGCGAATGGCCGAGCGTGAAGGTGTGGTCCTGCATGGGCGGAACCTAACGGCTGCGGGAGGGGCTGTCAGGAGATTTCCAAGGCCAGCAATTCTCATTATGAGGAGCGCGGCTGTGTGCGGAGCACCAGCCGCAGCGCGTGGATTCGGCAACGGCCGTTCGGACGTGCTGCGGCTGGTCTTTCAGACACAGCCGCGCTCCGACCAAAATGAGAACCGGTGTTTTCAGGGCAGCGGCGGCTTGCTATGGAGACGCCGGCTCGTCAATGCTCGCGAAGGATTACGACATCCACGACGGAGCATGTTCGACGAACCCTTCATTCGAAGTCTGGGGCTGATAGTCATTGCCGGGGCCTTGTTTGCGCTGGTGGCCCGGTTGATTCGGATGCCCGCAATCGTTGCCTATCTGATCGCGGGTCTTGTGTTGGGGCCGTTGACCGGACTGGTGGAGATTTCTCCGACGCTGTCGCTGATCTCGGAGGTGGGCATCGCGTTGCTGTTGTTCCTGGTGGGATTGGAGTTGAGCTTCGACAAGATTCGCGATGTGGGCCCGGTATCGGTGGTGGCCGGTCTGGGGCAGGTGGTGTTCACGGCGATCGGAGGACTCCTGATCTGCTGGCTGCTGGGATTCGGGCTGATGGAGGGTCTTTTTCTGGCCGTGGCGCTGACGTTCAGCAGCACGGTGGTGGTGGTGAAGCTGCTGGACGAGAAGCAGGAGTTGGACAGTCTTTACGGGCGCATTGCGGTGGGGATCTTCCTGGTGCAGGACCTGGTGGCGATTGTCATCCTCACGTTTCTGACGGGGTTAAGCGCGGAAGGGGAGCGGACGGCGGGAGCCATCCTGATCGGTGTGGCGCGCGCGTTTGGGGGAATGGCGTTGTTATTGGGAGCCGTGCTGGTGGCCGCGCGTTTTGTGATGCCGCGTCCCCTGGAATGGGCGGCGCGTTCGCCGGAGACCCTGTTCATCTGGAGCCTGACGTGGTGCTTTCTGGTGGTGCTGGGAGCGCATTTCCTGCATCTCTCGCTGGAGATTGGCGCGTTCCTGGCCGGAGTCAGCCTGGCGCAATTGCCATACAACGAGGATTTGCGACGCCGGGTGCATCCACTGATGAATTTTTGCATCGCCGTCTTTTTTGTTTCGCTGGGCATCAGGATGGAGTTGGGCGCCGCACGGATGGAGTGGGTGACGGTCGTGGTGCTGTCGCTTTTCGTGCTCCTGGGCAATCCCCTGATCTTCATGTGGATCATCGCGCGGATGGGCTACGACGAACGGACCTCGTTCTTCACGAGCGTGACGGTGGCTCAAATCAGCGAGTTCTCCTTCATCTTTGTCGGGCTCGGCGTCAGTTCAGGGCTGGTCAGGGTGGACATTCTGTCGCTCACCGCGCTCGTGGGGTTGGTGACCATCGGGCTTTCCTCCTACATGATTCTCTACAATCGCCAACTTTATGAGTTTTGCCGGCGGGTCGGGCTGCTGCGGATGTTTCGTTCCCCGCCGGCTCGGGAGGAGGTGGAAACCCGCAAATTGCGCCAGGGGCACGTGCTGATTGTGGGAATGAACACGCTGGGTCGCGACCTGGCTCGGAGGCTGACTGGTGCCGGCGAGACGGTGCTGGCGATTGACACCGATCCCGGCAAGTTGCGCGGTCTTCCATGCGCCACGCTGTTGGGCAACGTGGAGTATCTCACTGTGCTGGAGGAAGCCGGACTATCCCGCGCTCGACTGGTTATTTCGGCCCTTCAGATCGAGGCCACGAATGACCTCCTGGCCTTTCGCTGCCGTTCGAATGGCGTGCCGTACGCGGTCCACGTGATCGACCTGGAACAAACGGACAATCTGCTGGAGATGGATGCGAGGTATCTGATGATCCCGAAGGTGGACGGCGTGAAGCTCCAGACACGCGAACTTCAACGCCGCGGATTTCTTTCCCACTCCCCATGACCGGACTCGCGCTCCTGTTGCTGACCGCCGCCATCGGCCATGGACTGGCCCGCTGGTGGCGTCTGCCTGTCATTCCCGTCCTGCTCGGCCTTGGCATGGCCTTGTCCTTCAGCGGATTGATCGAGTATTCGACGGGCACGGACGGATCCGCGCACGATCCGCTGGTCACGGCGGTCGAATTGGGACTGACCTTCCTCGTATTCGCTTCCGGCATTGAGTTGAATCCACATCGGTTTCGCCGGCATCAGAGGTCGGTTTTGTGGATCGGCGCGGTGCAATTTCTGATGGCGGGCGCGCTGGGTTTTGCGGTCGCGCTGGGGCTTGGGTTTGACCGGTTGGTGGCGTTCTATCTGGGACTGGCAGTCTCGGCGAGTTCGACACTGGTGGGTCTGCGTCAATTGCGCATGACCCGGCAGGCGTTCGAACCGTTCGGACGGACCGTGCTCGGGGTGCTGCTGTTGCAGGATGCCTTGATGATCGTGATGATCGTCGTGCTGAGCCGCAGCCTGGAGGGGCCGGGCGCGATGGCGATGGCGCTTGCCGCGACCGCCGGGCTGGCCGTGGCTGCGTTTCTCATGCAGCGTTACCTGGCCCGCCCGCTTGTCCTGCGATTCAAACTGGACGAGGAGACACTGTTGATCGGCGCGCTGGCGTTGCTTTTCGTGTTCGTCGGAGTGGCGCATCAGTTGGGGCTGCCTCTCATCGTTGGCGCGTTTTTCGCGGGGTTTGGCCTGTCAAGGTTTCCCGCCGACGGTGTCCTGCGCGGGCAGCTTTCGTCGCTGTCCGATTTCTTTCTCGCGATCTTTTTCACCGCGTTGGGGGCGTTGGTGTTGCTGCCGGATGCGACGACCCTGGTGCAGGCCTTCGTACTGGCGCTGCTGGTGGTGGTGATCACCCCGCCCCTCGTCACGATTGTGGCAGAGTGGACGGGATTCTCTTCGCGCGCCGCCATTGAGAGCGGGTTGCTCCTCGCGCAAACCAGCGAGTATTCCCTGGTGCTGGGGCTCACCGGACTGGCGCTGGGGCATCTCACGGCCGAGGTGTTTTCGTTGATCGCGTTGATGGCCGTTTTAACCATGACACTGACGCCGTTCGTGGCGACCGACCGGGTGACGCGCTGGTTGCTGCCGTTGCATCCGCTGCGGCACCGGATCGACACCACCGGCGCGCCGCGCGGACACGTGTTGATCCTGGGGTTTGGGTCGGCCGGCATGTGGGTGGTCAAACCCCTGCGCGCGGAGGGTTACGACCTGTTGGTGGTGGATGATGACCCGGTGGTGATCGACCAATTGCAGCGGGCGAAAATCCCGTGTCTGCGCGGAGACGGTTCGGATGAGAAGACGCTGGCGCAGGCGGGCGCGCGCGAGGCCCGGTTGATCATCGCCTCGATGCGCCGGGTGGGAGACGTGGAGAAGGTATTGCGGTGCGTGGCCGGGGTGCCGGTGGTGGCGCGTGTGTTCGAGGCCGAGGACGCCGATCACATCCGCAGGTTGGGCGGGATTCCGGTGTTGAACTCCGAGGCGGCGGCGGACGCGTTCATGGAGTGGTTCCGTTCGCGGATCGCGGGGCGGTCGGAAGGGGCGACAACGGCGGCAGTCTGAGGGGGTGAATTCGAAGCGTCCGTCCGGGTTCCGAAGGGATGTTGGCTTCTTCTGGATGCAACCGAGCCACGTTCAGACAGGCTCGAAGAAAAGTTGTCGGATTCTGGGTTCGTCGGGTACTGGATTGATGAGAGTTTGAATTTCGGTGTCCGGCGGCACACCGCCTGAATGCCGGCCCGGCCCGGTGGCGCAGTCCTCAGCCCTATTGAGGCCAGTACCGAGTGACGTGGAACAATATGAGAGATGACGCGGAGCTTTTAAGGCGCTATGCGGACCATCAGGATGAAGAGGCCTTCACCGATCTCGTCCAGCGGTATATCAATCTGGTGTGGGGTGCCGGATACCGCGTGACCCGGGACGCCGACCTGGCGCGGGATGTGGCTCAATCCGTGTTCACGAAACTCGCCCGGACCGCGAACCGGCTCTCTCGAGACAAACCCCTCGGAGGATGGCTCTATCGCACGGCTTATCACACCGCCGCGAAACTGGTCCGCGGCAATGTGCGGCGTGCGAGTCGCGAAAGGCAGACCATGGAGATGCACTCCCTTGATTCTCAATCCTGCTCTGAAGATCCGCAGATCGAATCGCTCCTGCCCGCGCTCGACGAGACGATTGCTCAACTCTGTTCAGCGGATCGCGAGGCCATCGTGTTGCGCTTTCTCCAGAACAAGAGTTTGGCGGAGGTGGGCGCCGCGCTGGGGGTGAGCGATGACGCGGCTCAAAAGCGACTGACCCGGGCTCTGGAGAAGGTGCGCGGCCAGTTCCGCAAGCGCGGTGTTGCCGTGACGGGGACCGTGCTTGCGGGTGCCATGGGAGCTGCCGCCGGACAGGCCTGCCCGGCGGGCGTCGCCGCGTCCGTGGCGGCCTCCTCGCTGGCCGCGGCCGGGACTGTCGCCGCTGCCGGGCTCGGCGCCATTTTTTCAACCATCCCAACCCAACTTGCACTCGTGAAAACCAAACTTGCCATTGGAGCCCTCACGGTCGCCGGTGTCGCGACCCCGTTGTGGATTCAACAAGGCAGCCTGAATCAACTTCAGGCGGAGAATGTTGCTTTGCTTGAGCAAACCGCCGGACTCGACCGATTGAGGGAGGAACACGCGCGATTGCAGTCCCGGCAATACCTCGCCGACGAGATCGACCGGCTCCGGAGGGATCATGAGGAACTGCTCGCGTTGCGCGATGAAGCCGCGCGGCTGCGGGCGAACGAAGCGGAGGAAAAGGCCCGGCTTCAGCAACAATTGTTCGCGGCGCAGGGCCAGTTGGAGGAAGCTCGTGCGGCTGTCGAGCGCGTCCAGGCGGAAATCGATTTCAAGCGGGACCATGTTCAGACCGTGCAGGAGATGAAACATCTCGGACTCGCTGCCCGGCTTTATGCCACTGAGAATGGTGATCAGCTTCCCGGCGGGTTTGAAGCCATGACCGAGTTCGTCGAATCGGTCTCCGAT
>DATKEE010000468.1:0-4135 GCA_035544555.1 Candidatus Methylomirabilota bacterium | reverse complement strand
TGAGTGCAATGCCCTTTGTGCCGATGGAAGCGGGAACCGGAGGTTTGCTGCGGAGTTCTCCATGCAGGGCAAGCAGGAATCGAACTTTCTGCTCGTCCGCCACCGAAACGCGCTCGTCTAGTCGACGCACCCTCGAGCAATTTGATGATCGTCTCTCCATAACGCCGTCCCAACTTGTCGTGACCCCCTTGGCGGGGGCCGCTACGCGTAACGTGATGCTCCGGAGCGGTGGATCGCTTTTTTGCTTTCTCCGTCCGTCTTCCGCGAACAGAATCTCCGCTTCCTATGAATCGATTTGACTTGAGCGATGAGGTGGCCGTGGTGATTGGCGGCACGGGGGTGCTGGGCGGCGCGTTGGCGGAAGGGCTCGCGGAGGCGGGGGCGAAGGTCGCCGTGGTGGGCCGCAACGCCGAGCGGGGCGGCCAACGCGCGAAGGAAATCCAAAAGGGAGGCGGACGGGCGATGTTCGCCGCCGCGGACGCGATGTCGGCGTCCAGCCTCAAGGCGGCGCATGAGCAGATCGCGCGCGAACTGGGCGATGTCACCGTCCTGATCAACGCGGCGGGCGGAAACGATCCGAAGGTCACGGTCACCGGCGAGCGTTCCTTCGAACAGATCGGGTTGGAGGATTGGCGCGCCAACTTCGATCTCAATCTTGTCGGCGGGGTTCTGCTGCCGTGCCAGGAGTTCGGGCCGGCGATGGTTGCCCGGGGCCGGGGGAGCATCATCAATATCGCGAGTGTCTCGGCGCATCTGCCCCTGTCGCGGGTCGTCGCCTACTCCGCCTCGAAGGCCGCGGTACTCAGCCTGACGCTGTTTCTTGCCCGCGAATGGGCCGGCCGCGGGGTGCGGGTCAACTCGCTGACGCCCGGCTTTTTTCCGGCGGAACAGAATCGCCGGCTCCTGTTCAACGAGGACGGTTCTCCCACGCCGCGCGCGCGCGCGATCCTTGACCACACGCCGATGGGCCGGATGGGGGAGGCGGGGGAATTGATCGGCGCCGCGGTCTTTCTGGCGAGCGCGAAAGCGAGTAGCTTTGTAACCGGGACAGACCTCCGCGTGGACGGCGGATTCCTCTCGCAGACGATCTGAAACCGTGGTTGAAGAATCATCATGGGATCGCCGGATCGCGTTCTTTCTGTGTGCCGTCTTCAGGTGATTCGCGCAAGTTGCCGCCTGAAGGCGGGACACCGAACCGGGGTTCCCAAAACACACTCTAAGTTTTAGTTCGGCATGCAAAAGAAACACGTGATTTCCGAGGCGGCGCCACCGGGCGGCACCTTGAAGCGCGCGCAGGTCGAGGCGGTCGTCGCTCAATCCTGCCCCGCGGAGGCCTATCGCGACCGCCGGGTGTTGTTGATCGTTCCCGACGGCACGCGCACGGCCCCGGTGGGAATGATGTTTCAGGTGTTGCACCGGCAGATTGGCGCGGTGACGAAGGCGCTGGATGTCCTGGTGGCGCTGGGAACCCATCAGCCCATGAGCGAGGCCGCGATTTGTGACCGGCTTGAGATTTCCGAGTCCCAACGCCGGGAAACCTACGGCAGTGTCCGCTTCCACAATCATGACTGGAATAACCCGAAGGCGCTGCGCCAGGTGGGCGTGCTCGATGCCGGCGAGGTCAGCGATCTGACGAACGGCCTGTTCTCGATGGACGTTCCCGTCGAGGTCAACCGGTTGGTCTTCGATTATGATCAGATTATCATCGTGGGCCCGGTGTTTCCGCACGAGGTGGTCGGTTTTTCCGGGGGGAACAAGTATCTATTCCCGGGGGTGGGCGGTCCGCAGATCCTGAATTTCTTTCATTGGCTTGGGGCGGTTGTGACGAATCCGATGATCATCGGCAACAAGTGGACGCCGGTGCGCAAGGTGGTGGACCGGGCCGGCGCGCTGGTCGGCGTGGAAAAGCTCTGCTTCTGCATGGTGGTGTCGCCTTCGAAGGATCTGGTGGGGGTATTCTCGGGAACGCCCGAGGCCGCGTGGGACGCGGCGAGCGAGTTGTCCCGCGAGGTGCACATCGTTCGCAAGGACCGGCCGTTTCACACGATTCTCTCGTGCGCGCCGCGGATGTATGACGAGTTATGGACGGGCGGCAAGTGCATGTACAAGCTGGAGCCCGTGCTCGCGGATGGCGGGGAATTGATCATTTACGCGCCGCACATCAAGGAGGTTTGCGTGAGCCACGGCCGGACGATCGAGGAGGTTGGCTATCATTGCCGGGACTACTTCCTCAAGCAATGGGACCGGTTCAAGCACCACCCGTGGGGCGTGCTCGCGCATTCGACTCATGTGCGGGGCATCGGCACCTACGAGGATGGAGTCGAAAAGTGCCGTGCCCGGGTGACGCTCGCCACCGGCATTCCGCCCGAAACCTGCCGGCGGATCAACCTGGGCTATCGCGATCCGGCGGGCATACGCGTCGAGGATTACGCGAACCGCGAACACGAGGGGGTGCTGCTGGTTCCGAAGGCGGGGGAGATGCTTTACCAGCTCAACGATCCGCCGGCCTGGGCGCGCGCAAGTTGACTCTTGGGCTGGAAACCATCCGCCCTTGCGCATGGTGTTTTGGGGGTTAGCGTAATGGGTGCAAACCGATGAATTCACCCATGAAAGAGGAGACTTCGTATGCCTGCTCAAAAACTGAAAAGCTTTCTCGATGAGAAGGGGATCAAATACGTCAGCATCCGGCATTCGCCCGCGTTCACGGCGCAGGAGGTGGCCGCCTCGGCGCACGTGTCCGGCAAGGAGATGGCCAAGGCCGTGATCGTGAAGGTGGGTGGGAAACTGGCGATGGCCGTCCTGCCTTCCAACCGCAAGGTCGTGCTGCAGGATCTTCGCGAACTGACCGGGTCGGACCAGGTGTCGTTCGCGACCGAGGAGGAGTTCAAGAGCCGTTTCCCGGATTGTGAGACGGGGGCCATGCCGCCATTTGGAAGTTTGTACGGGATGCGGACCTTTGTGTCGGCGGAACTGGCAGGCCATCCGGGCATTGCCTTCAACGCGGGCTCGCATACCGAGGTCATCAGGATGGCGTATCCGGACTTCCAGCGCCTCGAGAATCCGCAGGTGATGGATTTCACCACGTAATCAACATCGCGTCTCATCCTCTGCGCACACGCCCAGATGCCCGCTCGGATCACGCGTTTCGGGGGGACTTCGGACTGTGAACATTTTGCCTGCCCGACCTTACCGAGAACTTTGCCGGGAACTTTGCCGCAAACCATCCTCGCGTTTGTAACGTCACACGCCGAGTCGGGAGGCGAAGCCACGGCGCGCAGGGATGCAGCTCCCAGGCCGCGGCGTGTGGATGCCACCAGTTCGCGGTAATGTTCGCGGTAAAGTTCAGCTTCCCGCCTGAAATGTCCAAACATGCTGGGGGGCGGCGCGCCAAGGCTCTGTTCGGGCGTTTGACAGCGTGCCTTCTCCCGGTATAGTCGCACGCCTTTGAATATGAACCGCAATCCCCATGTCGCCATTGTGGGCGCGACCGGTGCCGTCGGCATCGAGATGATCCGGACGCTGGAGAAGCGCGAATTTCCGGTGAGCGAACTGACGTTGCTCGCCTCCGCGCGTTCCGCCGGCAAACCCCTCACGTTCCGCGAAGGCAAGATCCAGGTGAAGGAATTGACCCGGGATTCATTCGCGGGCGTCGATATCGCGCTGTTCAGCGCCGGGGGCGGTACGTCACGCGAGTTTGCGCCGCTGGCGGTGAAGGCCGGGGCGGTGGTCATCGACAACTCGAGCGCGTTCCGGATGGAGGACGCCGTTCCGCTGGTGATTCCGGAGATCAACGCCGGCGATGTGAAGGGGCATCAGGGCATCATCGCAAATCCGAATTGCACGACCGCCGTGGCATTGATGGCTCTTTATCCCCTGCACCAGGCTTTCGGAGTGAAACGGGTGTTTGCGTCCACCTACCAGGCGGTGTCGGGCACGGGTGCCAACGCCATCGAGGAATGGCGGCGGCAGGTGGGGGAATGGGTGAAGGGCGAGCCCCCGTCAACACAGGTTTATCCGCATCCGATCGCGTTCAACGTCCTGCCGCACGTCGATGCCTTCCTGGCCGACGGCTATACACGGGAGGAGATGAAGATGCAGAACGAGGGACGAAAGATCATGCATCATCCGTCCTTCC
>DATKEE010000467.1:0-3970 GCA_035544555.1 Candidatus Methylomirabilota bacterium | reverse complement strand
TCGCGGCGCCATCTACGAAGATCAATCACGAGTCGTTCCCCCAACCACGGGCGACGAAGGTCCGACGCGTGGCGCTGGGAGGCTGCTATGGCCACTCCGTTCTATTCACCGGTGTCAACTGATGAATCGTGTTGTGCACGCGTTGGGAGACGGGTGTTCCCTGGTCGGACTTCAATGCGTATTGGATCTCCATGCCCCAGGTGGGTCGGATGTCAGGCAACGTGAGGAAAACGGTTCGGCCATCTTCGGAGAGGACGGCGCGCGCCACGTTCAGAATCCGTTCGTCGTAATGTTGTGAGCCATAGTTTCGGGTGCGTTTCAGCGACCAGACCTTGACCTGGTAATTGGCCGGGTCCCCGGCCGTTTCGGCGTCGAGCGTCTCCGTGAAGGTGAGCTTCACACCTCGCGTGGTGGCATGGAGCTCCATCGGCACGTGTAGCGGATGCCCCGTGTAGCGGACGCGGTAAAGCCCGCCCGCCTGCTGCTGATTTCCGCCCCACGCAAACATGCCGCAGGCATACAACTGGCCGTTTTCGGGATGGAACCGTCCACGCATGATGCCTGTGGGGAAATCGGGAATGGGTAACCGCACGACCCCGCCCTGATGGTGGCCATTCACCGTTTCGTGGGGCACGACGAAGATGCGGCCCGTGCCATAGGAGAGACTCAACACGGCACCTTCCAGCGGGCCCCATTGACCGTCAGCCTCTACGCGGACCAGCTCGCCGGGAGACCGGTCCATTTCATTGGTGATCCAGACCACGGGTTGATCCATGGCTTCATCGGCCGAACTTGACCGGTCGTGGTAGCCCAGCATGTTGCCGTAGAATCCGCCCGGAGTTACGCGGTTGATGCGGTTTTTCGGTGTCCAATGGCCTTCCTGGTCGGTGACGAGGAAGGAACCGTCGGGATTGAGACAGACCCCGTTGGCGGCGCGAAATCCGGTGGCGACGATTTCGGTGCGGGAACCGTCGGGGCTGACTTTGAGCAGGGTGCCATGATGTTCCACGATGGCGGGCAGGGCGTGTCGTGCCGACTTCGCGTAATAGAAATTGCCCGCGGCATCCTGCTGGAGACCCATGGCGAACTCATGGAAGTGTTCGGTCACCTGATGATCGTTGTTGAAACAGCGATACCAGTCGATTGAGCCGTCGCCATTGAGGTCGCGCAGCTCGGCCAATTGATCGCGGCAGGTCACGAACACGCTGTCCCCGCGCACCAGCAGGCCGAGCGGCTGGAACAACCCGCTGGCCACCCGGGTCCAGGCCAGTTCCGACAGATCACCGTCGATGTTGTCCACGCGCCAGACGTCCCCCATCCAGGTGCAGACGTACGCGGCGCGTCCATCCGCGGTGAAATCCAAGCCGCTTATCCGCATCCAGGAATTCCAGGGGTTCCGGTCGTTGTGCGGCGCGGTCAGGGTATCCACCGCATAGGCGTCCGGGCCGTTGCCCAGGCTTCCCTCCGTCATGACGGTTTCATCCCGCATTTCCGGTCCGCCCCGCGTGTAGGGCGTGAGATCTTCCGCGGGCGGCGAGACGGACGCGACGGTTTGCATGGCTTCGTCGTTCGCCTCGGCGATGAGCAGCTTCAACCGCCGCGGTGTGGCAGACGCGGGACAGGACAGCAGTTTGAAACCGGCGCGCGATTCAATCCGGATCCCGTGGTCCCCGTGGCCGACCAGCGTGACGCCCGTGTGCTCCGGCGCAACCCGCAGCAACAGGTCGTGACTGGATTGCGAAATATTTAGTGTTCGAATGAACACGTCTGTTCCAGCGTGGTTTTCGATCCCCGGACTTTCGAGGACCGACGCATCGCCGACCGTGTAGGAGAATATGATGCGGTTTCCATAACGGTAATGGCCCCGGTACTGAGCCCAGTCGCTCGGCAGGGGGCCGTACAGTTTTTCATCGCGTCCGCGGAACCGGGGATCGCTCCAATCGTCGGTTCCCGGTCGCGCCCAGCCCGGGCCTGGTGGATTCACGAACACGTTGTGCCCGGCGATGCTGGTATGAGTCCCGTGCGAACCATCGAAAGCGATGCCCTTCCAGTCGATGAATCCGCCGCCGGTCCAGGCCGCCGCGACGCGCAGGGTGTCGTGATCATACAGCATCCAGGCCCGCCCTTTGGAGATGCCGCCGGGTCCATCGTCCAGGCGGACGGCGATGCCTTTGTACGCGATGTTGCCTTCCTCGACCTGCAGGGTCCAGTGGAGGGCCGGACCGAAGTTCATCCGCAGATACTGCGGCTCGCGTGCGGCGTTCAGTGGGGGATCGCTGAGATCGGCTTCGGTGGCGATTCCCTTCGGGAGGGAGGAAAGGTAATCGCTGGTGACGGCAAAGTATTCTCCGGGGTTGTTGGGTTTGACGAGGGCTTCCCGGACGTAGTGGATGACGTCGTAGCGTTGCCGGGGCGTGAGGAAAGGAAACTGCGGCATCTGACCGAAGCCGCTGCTCAGCGTCCGATACATGCGATAGGGGTCATTGCCGTTCTTGAATTCCGCCTCCCAGAATCGGCGCGAGGTCGGCAGCGTCCCCTCCTGCTCCAGATTGCCATGACAGGTGATGCAGACGCTGTCGTAGATCTGCCGGCCCGCCTCAAGGCTTGTCCCGTCCAGATGGGCAATGAAGCTGGCATGAGGAATTTTCGCCAGCGGCAGGACCCAGAGATTGGCGAAGCGAACTTCCCCGGTGTCCGCCTGCAGACGCAGCGGTCCCGTCGCGATGGCGCCGTCCGCGCGGGTTGCTCCCGCTTCCTGCCGACCGGCCTCGATCTTCTCGAGGGCCGCAAGTTGAGTCTCATATTGCCGCTCGGCGTCGTCGTTCTCGAAAAGGTAATCCAGCCCATTTGCGATGATCTGTTCGCGTGAGAGTTGGGTGATTTCCTCGGACGACAGTGCGCGGGAGTAAAAGGCGAGCCGGGCGATTGCGCCCAGAAACGACGGCGAGGAGGTATCGGGAAAGTCCATCGAGCAGGCGCCCACGCGGAAGACGTGGTCGGGATCGTCGGGGCGGGTGAAGTTGTCCGAGCTGGCAACCCGCCGGCCATCGACATGGATCTCCACCGTTCCGGCCTGATGCCGGACGACGGCGACATGCCATTCTCCATCCGCGACGTCCACGCCATTCGCCCGCACCGCGCCAAGCCAGCCAATATCGAACACCAATTGGCCGTCGTCCTCGATGAACAGCACTTTGCCGTTGGGTTCCCATGCGCCTTCGAGGGGCGCTTTGGCAAAGAGCGGACCGGAATGCTCGGTCCGGAACCGAACCGCCACGGTAAAATCCGTGCCCATGTCCAAGGGGGGTGTTTCGCCAGGCTTGACTTCCGCCAGCGCGCGAATTCCTGGAGGTTCGCCCGGACGGCTACTAAGGCCGCTGTCCGAATCGGATCCGAATCCGCCTGCCGTTGGTTGGCTCACCGGGACACGGTCGTGGATCGGATGCCCGTTCAACCAAACGGAGATCAGCGCCGACTCCGGCGACGTGTGTTGCACCGCGATCTCCATTTGCTGCCATGTGCCCGGCGGCGCGCAGGCATTGGTCAGAGGGGCCGCCACGCCAATGATCGCGCCGCAGGTGAATCGGTCATCGGGGGACTCCCGATCGTGCGAATCGATGATCTGGATCTCCCATTTGCCATCCACGTAGATCCCGCTGCTGGCGCGGAACGGTTCTTCCGTGTCAGCGGATTGATCGGGGATCAGGAAATCGATGTGATACGTGGAATCCCCGAACTCGCGCGTGGTGACGATGTCGCCGAAGCCGGGCCAGGCGATGAATGTGCCGTCCTGGTGGGCCCAGCGTGGCGCGGTGAACACCGGCCCGCCGTTCGTGGTATCGGCGCGTTCCTCGATGCCAATGGCGCGGGGTTCGAGGCCGGGATCCAAGTGTCGCCAGGCATCCGGTGAACTCAGCGGCACGGCGTTCTCAGGCAGCGAACGGTTCGGGGGAGGCGGTCCCGGGAGATC
>DATKEE010000466.1:0-6053 GCA_035544555.1 Candidatus Methylomirabilota bacterium | reverse complement strand
TTAAAACAGGCTCTCAGTAATCCCACGAAATGTCAGCCTGATACCGGGCTTTCAAGATCATGAAATCCATTCATCCGCCCATCCTGCCCATCACGCTCCTTTCCGCCTTCTGCTGGCTCCCGGCCACCGCCGCCGCAGCGGACTCCTCGCCGCTCACCCTCAACGCCTGGGATCGAGTCAAGGACGCTTCAGGCGAGTTTCATCCGCGCGAAAGGATGCTTCGCTGGGCGCCGGAAAAAACCACCATCGTCGTCTGCGACATGTGGGACAAACACTGGTGCAAGGGAGCCACCGCGCGCGTCGCCGAGATGGCCCCGCGCATGAACGAAGTCCTGAACGCCGCCCGCTCGCGCGGTGTCCTCATCATCCATTGCCCGAGCGACACGATGGATTTTTACCGCGACACCCCCCAGCGCAAACTCGCCCAGGCCGCGCCCAAGGTCACCCCGAAAGTCCCGCTCCAGAACTGGTGCAGCCTGGACGAACAACGCGAGGGACCGTTGCCCATCGACGACTCGGACGGCGGCTGCGACTGCGATCCACAGTGCAGGAACTTCAAGGCCTGGAGCCGCCAGATCCCCGCGATCCAGATTCACGAGGACGATGCCATCACCGATTCCGCGGAGGCCTGGTACCTGATGCAACAGCGCGGCATCGAAAACGTCATCGTCATGGGCGTGCACATCAACATGTGCGTCCTCGGACGGCCCTTCTCGATCCGCCAGATGGTCAATCAGGACATGAACGTCGTCCTCATGCGCGACCTGACGGATTCGATGTACAACTCCCGAATGAAACCCTTCGTCAGTCATTTCCGGGGGACCGGACTGGTGGTCGAACACATCGAGAAATACTGGTGTCCCTCCATCACCAGCGCGGATTTCATCGGCGGCGAGCCCTTCCGCTTCGCGGGACAGGCAGCGACGCTGACGAAGTAGAATCGCCCGATCCAATGACCGTGAAGCATTCATTCCACAAATTGCGGCCCGCCTCCCGGTTTCTGGCCCTCCTCTCACTGGCCGGCCTCCTCGCCGGCGCCTGCACCCCCCTGCACGCCCAGGAACCGGCAAAACACATCGTTCTGTTCATCGGCGAGGACGAATACCTCACCTGGGAAACCCTGCCCGAATTCGCCCGGACCGACCTGGCGCCCGCGGGATATCGCGTCACCACGATCCATGCGGACGAGCAAAACCCCAATCGCTTCCCCGGATTGATCGAGGCATTGCGCGACGCGGATTTGGTGATGTTGAGCGTACGAAGACGCACTCCGCCCAAGGAGCAACTCGACGCCTTCCGCGCGTATCTGGAAAAGGGCCGCCCGTTGATCGCCATTCGCACGTCCAGCCACGCCTTCGCCCTGCGCAACGCGGAGGACACGCGCCGAGCCCGTGAGGCCGGACTGGCCGACTGGCCGGAATTCGATTCCGAAGTCCTGGGCGGAAACTACACGGGCCATCACGGTCGAGGACCAAAGACTCGCTTGACCGCCGCCCCCGGTCAACGCGGCCATCCCCTCCTCGACGAAGTGGACCTCGCGCGATTCCAGGGAAATGGATCACTCTACAAGGCGCGTCCGCTGGCCGAGGCCGCCGTGCCGGTGCTGATCGGGTCCATTCCGGATCAACCGGAAGAACCGGTGGTGTGGATCCGCCGTCATGGACCGGAGCAGTCGCGGATTTTCTACACATCGCTGGGCCATCCGGATGACTTCGCGAATCCCGAATTTCGACGGCTGCTGCTGAATGCCGTCCGCTGGTGCGTGGAGCAACCGGGAGCGGAAGCGTCATCCGGCAGCCGGGGAACGGACCCCGCCTCCTCCGCAAATGAACGCGCCGGTGATTCAACCGGGTTCACCGATGACGACGGCCTGCAACCATCCGCCAACGTGCCGTCGTTGCGAGTGCCGTCCGATCTGGAACTGGATCTGGTGTTGCGGGAACCCGAAGTGGCGAACCCGCTCCATCTGAGTTTCGACGAGCGCGGCCGGTTGTGGGTGGTGCAATACCGCCAGTATCCCTGGCCCGCCGGTCTGCGCCTGGTGAGCCGCGACAACGTCTGGCGCAATGTCTATGACCCGCCCTTCCCGCCGCCACCGCCACACCCGGAGGGATCGGCATTCCGCGGAAAGGATCGGATCACGATTCACGAGGACACCAACGGCGACGGCACGTTCGACCGGACCAAGGTGTTCCTGGACGGTCTGAATCTGGCGACCGCCGCATTGAAGGGGCGCGGCGGTGTCTTTGTGATGAACCCGCCCTACCTGCTCTTCTACGCGGATCGCGACAATGATGACGTGCCGGACAGCGAGTCGCCGGAGATCCTGTTGTCGGGGTTCGGCATCGAGGATTCCCACTCGATTGCGAACAGCCTGCGATGGGGACCCGACGGCTGGATTTATGGCACCCAAGGGAGCACGGTCAGCGCGACGATTGTCCGCCATGGACCTGACGGCCAGCCTGTGCCGGGCGAACCGCCGGTGCACACCATGGGACAGAACGTCTGGCGCTTCCATCCGGAGAGCCGTCGTTACGAGGTGTTCGCGGAAGGCGGCGGCAACGCGTTCGGCGTGGAAATTGACCAAAAAGGCAGAATCTTCTCCGGCCACAACGGCGGCGACACCCGGGGATTTCACTACGTCCAGGGCGGCTACTCCCGCAAGGGGTTCGACAAACACGGCGACCTCTCCAATCCCTACACATTCGGCTATTTCCCGGCGATGAAACATCCGCGGGTCGAACGATTCACCCACACGTTCGTGATCTACGAGGCGCAGGCCCTCCCGGCGCGCTATCATGGCCTCCTGATCGGACTCGCCCCCCATCTGCACTACGTCATCGGCAGCGACCTCTTTCGCGACGGCTCCTCGTTTCAAACGCGCGACACCGGCAAACTGATCGTGCCGGGGGACGGCGAACGCGACGACTGGTTCACTCCGGTGGATATTCAGATCGGTCCCGATGGCGCCCTCTATATCGCCGACTGGTATTCGCGGCAGACCGGTCACTACTACAGTCACGAAGGGCAAACCGATCCCACGCTCGGCCGCGTCCATCGCCTTCGCGCCCGCGACGGCGAATCGAACCCGCCCGTCGATCTCGGCGCCCTGACCGGCGACGAACTCGTGGACAGGCTCCTGGATCATCCGAATCGCTGGCATCGTCAACAGGCGCTCCGGCTCCTTGGCGACCGAAAGGATGCCTCGCTGATTCCCCGGCTTCGTTCGGAGTTGGAACGCCGGCGGGGCCAGCCCGCCCTCGAAGCCTTGTGGGCGCTTCATCTGAGCGGCGGATTCGACGAACCCACCGCGCTGAGACTGCTCGAACATCCCGAATCGCACGTGCGCCGCTGGACGGTGCGTCTGCTCGGCGACGCGCGATCCGTTTCCTCCGAAATCGCGGAACGGCTCATTCATCGTGCCGTCCACGAATCCGACGTGGAAACCCGCAGCCAGATTGCCAGTACCGCGAGACGCCTTCCCGCTCCAATCGCCCTGCCCATGCTCGCCGGATTGCTTGAACATCCGGAAGACGCGGCCGATGCGCATCTCCCGCTGCTGCTCTGGTGGGGCCTCGAATCCAAGGCCGGATCGCATGACGCCCTGATGAAGTTCTTCAGCAGCCCCATCGCGTGGACGACGCCGATCCGGCCCGCCGGAAACACGCTCGCGGAGAATCTCATGCGCCGATGGGCGCTGACGGGGTCGCGGGCGGATCTGCTCTCGTGCGCCACATTATTGTCCCTGGCGCCGGACTCGACCCATCGTCACGCGCTCGCCCGGGCGTTCACATCCACGCTCGAAGGCCGTCCCCTGCCGGTGATGCCGGAGCAACTCGCGACCGCCCTGGCTTCAATCGATGAACCCTTCGCCATGATCCTCGAGGTTCGCGGCGGATCGGCCGACTTTGTGGGACGGGCATTGGAACTTGTCAGAGATCCGGACGCCCGGCTCGCGTTCCGCGCGCAACTCATTCGCGCCCTGGGCGACGTCCGCTCGCTTCCAAAAGAAACCGTGCCCGTGTTCCTCAACCTGGTGTCCTCCTCCGAACCGCTCGCCCTGAAACAAACGGCTCTCGCCGCTCTGCAATCGTTCGATGATCCGGAGATCGGACGCCGCATCGCCGGTCTTTACCCCGGCCTGTCCGCCGACCTGCAATTGGCGGCGGAATCCCTCCTCGCCAGTCGCGCCTCGTGGGCACAATCCCTGTCGGCCGCCCTCGACGAGGGAACGATCCAGCCGGCTTCCCTTCAATCGGACACCATCGCGAAATTGAGACGTCACCAGGACAAGACTGTGCGTGCGGCCGTCGAACGTCACTTCGGCAGGGACGCAAGCCCGGCATCGGTTTCGGATGACCGGCTTCAGCGCATGGCGCTGGTTGCGCGCCGCGGCGGGGGTGATCCGCTGAAGGGACGGGAGCTTTACCGTGGCAAGACCGGGTGCGCCGCCTGTCATGTCCTGTTTGGCGAGGGCGGCCGCATCGGTCCCGACCTGACGCCCTACGACCGGCGAAACCTCGACGCCATGCTGCTGGCCATCGTGAATCCCGCGGCGGAGATTCGCGAGGGATATGAGAACATCACGGTCACCACGCGGGACGGCCGGCTTCTCAGCGGATTCAAGGTGGAAGCCGACGACCACCGCTTCGTGTTGCGCGGCCTGGACGGGCAGAACCTGACAGTGGCGCGCGAGGACATCCTTTCGCTCGAAGCTTCGGAACATTCCTTGATGCCGGAGGGATTGCTGGATCCTCTCACGGACGCCGAACTGAGGGATTTCTTCGCGTTTCTATCGAGCACCACGCCGCCCATGTAGCCAATTGCAAATGAGTGCCCAGCCATTTCGCTTCGTCGTCCTCGGATCCGGAAACATCAGCCGCACCTACTTCAAAGCCCTTGCCGGTCTGGAAAACGCCGCCGTTGCGGGCCTGGTGTCACGCTCCGGGAAACGTCCCGATTTCGCGTCCCCCGGCCTGCCCGTGTTCGAATCCCTGACGTCGGTGAACGTGCCGTTTGACGCGGTGATCCTGTGCACGCCAAATGGTCTCCATCATCAGGGCGCCATCGAGGCCGCTCGTCTGGGGAAACACGTCCTGACAGAGAAGGTGCTCGACATCTCGCGCGAACACATGGACGCGATGGAGGAGGCTTGCGCGAAGGCCGGGGTCCGGCTGGCGGTGAGCTTTCAGCGACGCATGAGTCCCGACAACGCCGCGCTCAAGCGCCTTTTGGAGACAGGCGCGCTGGGACGGGTGTTCGCCGCCGACATGCGGGTCAAGTTCCACCGCGACATGAACTACTATGGCTCGGGCGAATATCGCGGGGGCTACGGCATCGATGGCGGCGGGGCCTTCATTCAACAGGCCGCCCACAACGCGGATCTGCTTTGCTGGTTCTTCGGCATGCCACGAACCGTCGTCAGCATGCTCGGCACGTTCACTCATCCCATCGAGGCCGAGGACCACGGGGTGGCGTTGCTCCGCTATCCCGACGGCATGATCGGCACATTCACCGCCTCAACCTCCACAAAGCCCGGATTCCCCACGGAACTGGAGATCCATTCCGACAAAGGCAGCCTCCTTATGCGCAACGACGAGTTTGTCACCTGGACGATGGAGGGAGTGGATCAACCTGAAAGAGCGCCTGGATTCGAAGTGCACAGCGGATCGAACACCGCCGCGGTGGCGGACACGGCGGGGCATGAGGCAATCCTGCGGGACTTTATCGAGGCCGTGCGCACCAATCGGGAACCGGCCGTGCCCGCGGCCTCCGGTCGGCTGGCGACCGAATTGATCCTTCGCATCTACGAGTCGAACCTGCCCTAAGGGTCCGTGTGACGTCAATTCAGGGAGGGATCCTCGGGGCTTTCGGCAAGCAGTCGATATTTCCACCCCATCCGGCGAAGGATGCTCTGCCAGAGAATTGCCGGGTCGGTGTCGAAGATCAGTTCCACGGAAGCGGGATGGGTCAGCCACGAGCCGCGTTTCATCTCGTCCTCCAGTTGTCCCGGGCTCCAGCCGGAATAGCCCGCGAAGACCCTCACCTTCTGG
>DATKEE010000465.1:0-5531 GCA_035544555.1 Candidatus Methylomirabilota bacterium | reverse complement strand
CACCTGTCATACGGGAGGCATTCAGGACGAATAGAGGGGGCACTCCGGAACGGTTCAAGAATCGCCGCTTGCGGTGGGGGAATGCCTTCCGGTAAGTTTCGCCGCATGTTGACGAACAGCACCTGTACGAAATCCGGTGATGCCTGCCGGAATCCGCGGGTGCCTGCCGTCGCGCCGGCACCTGAAGACGCGCCCCGTCAACCCGCATTCGAACCGATATTTGCAATGATCCGCGCATCAGGGGCCGCAAGTCGAACAAGGGGGTAACGACCATGTATCTGGAATACTACGGCCTGAGCGAGGCGCCATTCAGCATCACACCCAATCCGCGCTTTCTCTTTTACAGCGCGAAGCATCGCGAAGCCTACAACCATCTGCTTTACGGCATTCGTGAGCTCAAGGGGTTCGTCCAGTTGACCGGGGAGGTCGGTTCCGGAAAGACCACCCTCTGCCGTGCCTTGATGGACGACCTCGGCGACAGCCTCTCCACCGCGCTGATTTTGAATCCGGTTCTGGACGCGGATCAGTTGGTCCGGGCGATTGCCATGGAGTTTGGGCTCAACGTGACCGGGCTCGACCGGCTGGAGATCATCGCGGTCCTGAACCAGTTTCTGCTGAGCCAGGTGGAGAAGGGGCGGGAAACGGTGTTGATCATCGACGAGGCGCAGGACCTCACCAACGAACTGCTCGAGCAGGTGCGGTTGTTGTCGAATCTGGAGACCGACGAGCGGAAGCTGCTGCAGATCGTGTTGCTGGGGCAGCCGGAGTTGAGGGTGCGGCTCAACGACCATTCGCTGCGGCAACTGCGGCAACGGATCACGGTGCGCTTTCACCTGGACCCCCTGACCGCGGACGAGTCGCGCGATTACATCCGGCACCGGCTCGCCGTGGCCGGTTCCCTGAGGCCGTTGCCGTTCACGAATCGGGCGTTGCGCCGCATCTACCGGTACAGCTGGGGGATCCCCCGAGTGTTGAACACCGTGTGTGACAAGGCCCTGCTGGCCGGCTTCGTCGAGCAGGCAGACCGGGTCGATCAAAACCTCGTCACCCAGGCGATCCAGGAACTCGAAGGAGAACTGGATGTATGAGCCGGATCAACGACGCGTTGAAGCGGGCAAGCCGGACGATGCGACGCATGCCGCGCTCGACGGTCGTTGAGGAGTCCGCCTTCAAGCCGGTGTCCGGGGGCGGACGTTCGCGGGGGTGGTCGGGGATGGCCGTGCCGTTGCTGGCGGGTGTGGTCCTGACAATGTCCATGTGGCTTCTCTGGCGCGGGTTCTCTGTCGGGGACTCCCAATCGGCCGGAACGGGACCTGCCTTCTCAATCGGGGCGGAGGTGCCGGTCGAGCCCAACCTCTCAGACTGGTCGGCGTCCGTGGAGAGAACCTTGGACGCGCCCGCGACGACTTCGACCGGCGGGCAGCCGTTTGAGCAGGGATGGCAGCCGTTTGAGCCCCGGCCGGACACGCGCACCGCCTCGAGGACTGACGCGCCTTCAAGCCCGCCATTCGCAGACTCCGGAGACGCGCCGGCGATTGACGCGGAACCGGGGTTTCCGGAATTGAAACTGCAGGCGGTGTTCTATCGGCATCGAAACCCCTCTGTGCTGATCAACAACCGGGCCCTGTTTGTGGGCGACAGCTTCGAGGGGGTACGGATCGAGCGGATCGACCGCGAAGGGGTCCTGGTGGAATGGCGGGGCCGGATGCGCGTGTTGCGGACGGGCCAGTCGGGAGAAAGGGGGGCGTCGGAGACGCCGCGGTGAGGAAGGACCGCTGAGCGAGTGTCAAAAAGCTGAGGAAGAGGGAGTGATGAAATGATGGGGTTGTGGTTGAAGCGTTCACCGGCGGCGGCGCGGGTTCTCCCGTTCGCGGTCTTCCTGGCATTGACGTTTGGCCAGGGGCAGTTCGGCGAGGCTTCCCGATACTGGTTCTATCTGGCGAAAACCCTCGTCGGAGTCTGGATGTTGTGGGTGGTGAGGCCGCTGATTCCGGAGATGCGCTGGCGCATGAGCTGGGAAGGCGTGGCGGTGGGAGTCATCGTGTTCGCCATCTGGGTGGGGCTGGATCCATGGTATCCGGGGAGCACGGAATTATGGGAACGGGTGGGGTGTCCGCTGCTCGGCATGGTGGGATTGGAGTGGGGATGCGGGGAAGTCAGTGAGGCCGTTGCGGCCCCCCAATGGAATCCGTTCGAGCAGTTCGGAGCGGGATCGTCGCTGGCGTTGCTGTTTGTCGGGACACGAATCCTCGGATCGACCCTGGTGGTGCCGGTGATCGAGGAGGTTTTTTACCGGTCGTTTCTGTATCGATACGTGGAGAAGCCCGATTTTCTGTCCGTGCCATTGAAGTATTTTGGGTGGACGCCGTTCCTGCTGACGGCCGGGATCTTCGGGTTCGCGCACAAGGAATGGCTGGCGGGGATTCTGTGCGGGTTCGCCTACCAGGGGTTGGTGATCTGGAAGGGGCGGTTGGGGGATGCGATGACCGCCCATGCGGTGACCAATTGCCTGCTGGGGATCTGGGTGGTCTGGAAAGGGGCGTGGCATTTCTGGTGAACCGTCCGCCCTGCGCGCTGTTCGAGGACGAGGACCTTTTGGTGGCGCACAAGCCGGCCGGCTGGAACACGCACGCGCCGCATCCGCACGCCGGCGAGGGCATCCATGACTGGCTGCGGCACCGGGAACCGCGGTGGGCTTCGCTGGCCATTCTGCATCGCCTGGACAAGGAGACTTCCGGAGTGCTCGTGTTTGGGAGGACGACGGCGGCGAACCGGTCGTTGACGCGTCAATTCACGGAGCGAACCGTCCGCAAGAACTACGTTCTCATGACAGAGCGCGCTCCGAAGTCGGAAAATTTCACCGTGCGGTCGCGGCTGGTGCGGACGGGTGACCGATATGCTGTTTCGGCTGACAAGTCCCGGGGTGAATTGGCTGAGACGCGCTTCAGCCTTCTGAAACATGAGGGAGGGCGATTCTGGCTGGAGGCGGAGCCGGTCACCGGTCGCACGCATCAGATTCGGGTGCACGCGGCGGACCGGGGTGTGCCGGTGCTGGGGGATTCGTTGTATGGCGGGGGGCCGGCGCCGCGATTGTGTCTGCACGCGCGGCGGGTGGAATTCCGTCATCCCCGCACGAATGAAACCGTGGTTTTCGAGGTGGAACCGGATTTCAGCGCGGATCCCGCGGAGGCCTGGCGGGCGGCGTGCATTGAACCCGCGGAAACGAATGCCTGCCGCCTCGTCCATGGCGCGGCAGATGGCTGGCCGGGCTGGTATGTGGATCGGTTGGGAGACTTTCTGTTGTCGCAGGGCGAAGCGCCACCAGGCGAGGGTCAGACCCGGCACCTGCACGATCTGTTGGAAAGACAGGGTCTGGCCGGAGCGTATGACAAACGCTGGACGCGTCATGTGCGTGGCAAGGGGGCGATGGAGGCGTCCCCGGGATGGCTGTTTGGTAAGCGGGCGCCGTTTGAGTTCGAGGCGCGTGAGAACGGTGTGCGGTATGCCCTGCGACTGGGTGAGGGCTATTCCGTTGGATTGTTCCTGGATCAACGGGACAACAGGAGGCGATTTCTGACCGGATATGTGGCCGGGGGTTTTGAACTGTTTCCCGGAGGCGCGCGCGGCGCGGAGGTGTTGAACACGTTCGCCTACACCTGCGGGTTCTCGGTCTGCGCCGCATTGGGTGGGGCGCGCGCCACCAGCCTGGATCTGTCGAGAAAGTATCTCGATTGGGGGCGGCGGAATTTCGAGCTGAACGGCCTGAAACCGGATGAACACGACTTCATTCACGGGGACGCGCTCGACTGGATGCGTCGGCTCGCGAAGAAAGGCCGGCGGTTTGACGCGGTGGTGCTGGATCCGCCGACGTTTTCGCAATCGAAGCGGAGCGGGGTGTTCAAGGCGGACCGGAACTATGGGGCGCTGGTGGAGGCGGCGCTGCCTCTGCTGAAATCCGGCGGCGTGATGCTGGCCTCGACAAACGCGGCGGAGTTGAAGCCGGAACGGTTTCTCGGGATGGCGCGCGATGCCGTCCAAAGCGCGAACCGGCGAATCCTGCGGGAGCACTACGTGCCGCAGCCGCCCGATTTCCCCGTCGCACGGGAGGAACCGGCCCATCTGAAAACCGTCTGGCTGCGGGTGGAATGAAGCAATGGGGTCGCATCTAAAGAATTGACAATTGCGACCTCCGGCTGACTTTTTCCGGTGCTTCCCGAATCTCGCGCCAGCGTCTTGGAGTGCGGTCGTGGGCGCCAGCCCTCTACCGCTTTCAAATGCCGGACGGACGTTCATCCAGCGCACCAGCTCCACATGCGCTCGAAAGCGGCGAATCCGCTCCGCTCCATCGCCGCACTCCAAAACGTCGCCGACATTCCACGGGGCTTCCCGAACTCCAAGCGGTCCTGCCCGCCGGACAGCGGCCCTGTTTTTGGATCGGATTGTGGGAACGCTACGTAATTCACCCAAAGGGGTCGGTCAATAGTATCGTGCTTTTTCACGGCACCGCCCTGCCCGGGAGGAGGCGGGAGTTGTCAATACTATTGACTGACCCCTTTTCGGCGGATGGAGGTTTCGCAGTTGAAAGGGTCGGCGGCGGGGGTGCATTGTTTCCGTCAACTCCAACTCGAATCATGCAACCCTCCTCTTCCTCCATTCCCGTCCCTGCCAAAGCTGCCGCCGGGACCACATCCTCGATTGCACCGGACTCGCTGCCCGGTGTCAGCCGCCGGGCGGCGATCAAGACCACACTGGCCGCGGCGGGCGCGGCGGCGCTGTTCGAGCCCGGCAGCGCGCGTGCCCAGGAGCAGCCCGATCCGAGACGCGCCTCGCCCAAGCGCTATGCCATGAAGAAGTCGATCAACCTCTGGGCGTTTCCGTATCCGGACCGGATGAATCTGGAGGAGTGCCTGCAACTCGCCCGGGACGCCGGGTTTGACGGGATCGAGTTGAACTACGATCTGGAGAACGATCTTTCGCCCAAGTCCGGCCCTGCGGAGTATCAGGCCATTCGCCGGCTGGCGGACCGCATTGGAATCGCGATCAGCGGGCTGTGCTCGTTTCTGTTCTGGCCGTATCCGCTGACGAGCAACGATCCGATGAAGCGGGAGCGGGGCATCGAGCTGGCAGGGAAGATGGCTCAGGCGGCTCATGATCTGGGAGTGGAGAACCTCCTGGTCGTGCCCGGCGCGGTGCACATTCCCTGGCGGGACGATCACGAGCCGGTCCCGAACGACGTGTGCGACCGGCGGGCGAAGGAGGCCATCGGCAGGCTGGCGCCGCAGGCGGAGAAATTAAAGGTGTCGCTGAACATGGAGAACATCTTCTTCAACGGCTATCTGATGACCCCGATGGAAATGAACGCGTTTGTGGACAGCTTCAGCAGCGAGTACGTGCGCGTGCATTTCGACACCGGCAACATCTCGATGTTCCAGCATCCCGAGCATTGGATCCCGATCCTGGGCCAACGCACGAAGAACATTCACTTGAAGGAATTCACGAAGAAGGGAACGGACTACTCGCTCGAAACCTTC
>DATKEE010000464.1:0-3014 GCA_035544555.1 Candidatus Methylomirabilota bacterium | reverse complement strand
CCGCGGCGCCGAGCCGATACTTTGGCTGGCGAACGGTGGTGAGCGGTACACGGTAGTGTTCGCTGGTCAGAATGTTGCCATAACCGGCCACGGAGAGGTCCTGCGGGATTCGCGCACCCTGGTTGAGAAAGGTGGTGGCCGCCCCGATGGCAACCAGGTCGTTGACGGCCTGGATGGCCGTGACGTGCGGGGACTCATGGAGAACCTGGAGCGCGGCCTTTGCCCCTTCCTCGATGGTGGAACCGGCCGCGAAGACAAGCTGGTCATCGACTTCGAGTTGTGCTTCGCGAAGCGCGCGGCGGTAGCCTTCGAAACGTTCCTGCGCCCATGGGGAGGCGGGCGGCCCCCCGAGGAAGGCGATCTTCCTGTGTCCGAGGTCCAGGAGATGCCGGGTCAGGGAGAAACTGCCAAGGAGATCGTCCGTTTCCACATTGACGAAGTCGCGGCAGAACGGGGCGTTGTGTCCCAGAATCACAGTGGGGATGCCTCTGCGGCGCAGTTCATCATAGACGGGGGCACTGGATCCCAGCCGGTAAACGGGGGAGATGAAGAGGCCGTCCACGCGGCGCGAGAGAAGGCGGCGGATCACCATTTCCTCGCGGTCCGGAAGATTCAGCGTGTGGGCGAGCACCACATTGTATCCCAGTTCGTGGGACTGCTCCTCGATGGCCATGAGGATGCGCGCGGAAACCGGATGGGTCATGGCCGGCAGCACCACGCCGAAGAGTTTGGTGACGCGGTTGCGCAGACCCTGCGCCGTCGTGTCGGGAACATATCCCATTTGATCGGCGAGCCGTCGGATCCGTCCTTTTGTCGCGCTCGAGATGTCGCGCGCGTCACGCAGTGCCTTGGAGACCGTCATGACCGAGACACCGGCCTCGGCGGCAATGTCCTTCAGGCGAACCATGAATGCGCAATGTCCGTGTCTTTGACTCCCGTTGGCAAGTGCAAATCGGGTCCGGAACCGGTTCAGACGTTGGAGCCGGTCCATTTGAACTTGCGACGCAAGGTGTCGAAAAAGGAGGTGCCCGGGAGTCGGATCAGGCGGACTCGTTGACGGCTGCGCCGGAGGGAAATCACGTCTCCCACTTGAAGTTCGGCCTGCACCTGGCCATCCGCCGTCAGAATGGTCTCCAGCTTTTCGGTGAGCACCCTGACCTCGATGATTGAATTCAGGCTCACAATGACCGAGCGGTTGGACAGCGCATGAGGGCAGATGGGCGTGAGGGTGAAAACCTCCGCCTCCGGACTGACAATGACTCCGCCGGCGGACAGCGAGTAGGCTGTCGAACCGGTGGGGGAGGCAACGATCAACCCATCACAACGATAACGGATCAGCTTTTGGGCATCCACCGCCACATCCAGCTCGATCATGCGCGAGTGCGCCCCGCGGCCGATGACAACTTCATTGAGAGCACGAACGCTGGTAGGGGGGCGGTCGTCCCGGCGGACTGCCTCGATCAGGGGACGGGACTCGATGGTGAAGTTTCCCGCCCAAATTTTCCGGAGTGTTTCGGGCAGCTGATGAATTTGAATGGCGGTCAGGAACCCAAGCCGGCCTGTGTTGACTCCCAGGATGGGAGTGGCCGCTCCGGCGATATCACGCGCCACGCGCAGCATCGTGCCGTCACCGCCAAAGACAAGAAGGAGCTGGCTGCGGCGAGCCAGGGAGCGGATTCCCGCCGAGGTGGGAATATCCAGGCCCGCAAACGCCGCCGTGAGGGGCTCGGTCAGCACCTGTCGCCCCGAACGGAGAATCAGACCGGCCGCCTTGCGCAGGGCGCCGCGACAGGCCCGCTTTTCCAGGTTGGCAACGAGCCCAATGGTGGTGATGTCAGGGGGTGTATTTTTCAATCAGAACCAGGAATTCCTTGTTGCCGGCGGGACCGAGCAACGGTGATTCGACGACAGAGCGCCACAGCAAACCGGGTTGCGCGCGGACAAAGGTCTCGAGTTCGGCCAGGATGCGCTCGTGGATGGCGGGATCCCGTATCACACCGGCGGCACGGTCGGCTTCCCGTTTTCCGGCTTCGAACTGCGGCTTGATCAGGGCGACGATCCTAGCGGACGCCCGCAATAATGCAATCGCCGGAGGAATCAATTTGCGCAGGGAAATGAAGGAGCAATCGATGACGAGCAGATCCGCGGGGGTGAATGGCCGGGGAAATCGTTCCGGGGTGAGATGGCGCGCATTGGTCTTCTCGAGGACGATGACACGCGGGTCCTGCCGGAGTTTCCAGGCGAGCTGTCCGCGGCCCACATCCACCGCGTAAACCATCCGGGCGCCGTGCTGGAGGAGGCAGTCGGTGAAGCCGCCGGTGCTGGCTCCGAAGTCAATCGCCACGAGTCCGGCCACCGGGAGGGAAAAGGATTGGAGGGCGTGTTCGAGTTTGTGCCCTCCACGGCTGACGAAACGCTCCGGCGCCTCGATGCTGAGGCTGTCCGCGGGGGAGACCGGATCACTGGGTTTGCGGGCGGGATGTTGGTTGACGCGCACCCGGCCGGCGAGCACGGCCCGTTTGGCCTGTTCGCGGCCGGAGCAGAGACCGCGTTCGACAAGTGCCTGATCGAGTCGTGCCATGAGCCGGCGCAGGGCGGGCTTCCGGTCCGGGTGCGGAGGGAAACGGCTGCGCGGGGGGACTATT
Organism: Candidatus Methylomirabilota bacterium; assembly: GCA_035544555.1. Taxonomy (GTDB): domain Bacteria; phylum Verrucomicrobiota; class Verrucomicrobiia; order Limisphaerales; family DATKEE01; genus DATKEE01. The sequence continues at coordinate 369 of DATKEE010000464.1, read as the reverse complement.
GGGCCTTTTCCTTGCCGAGTCGATTCTGGATGTCGTGGAAGATGTGGTTGAACTGCTCGTTTTCCTCGACCGTCTTTTCAATCAACTGGCCGAGCAGGAAGATTTCCGCGCGATTGACCACAGCCTGCACGCTTTGTTGGAAGGCCTGGAGGGCGTTGAAGGTTTGGAAGGAGTCACCCAGCAGGATGACCGCGGCGTGGCGTCGCTGGGGCATCGGCATGTTCTGCAGGGCGAGCAGCGCCTGATTCTCCTCGATGGATCCCGCGAAGAAAAGTTCCTCGATGATGACCATCTTGTACTGGACCTGGCCGAAGCGGACGAGGAAGTCCTCGTGGTTGCCGGCGACATGAACCTTGTACCCGAGCTCGC
>DATKEE010000463.1:0-6022 GCA_035544555.1 Candidatus Methylomirabilota bacterium | reverse complement strand
CCATCGATCACTATGTGAGGGCGAGGGCGGAGGGCAAGCCGTTTGACGCGGTGATCATGGATTTGACGGTGCCGAACGGGCTGGGGGGAGTGGAAACGATCCGCCGGTTGAAAACGCTGGATCCATCGATCAAGGCGATTGTTTCAAGCGGATACTCCTACGACCCGGTGATGGGCAACCATCGTGAATATGGATTCTCAGGCGTGGTGCCGAAGCCCTACCGGATTGATGAACTGGGCCGGGCGCTGGAGGAATTATTGCGGGGCGGGGCGGGTTGAAGCCGGCTGCCGGCCGGGCCGGAGCGGAGAGAGGCGGTACCACGAATCGACGCAGCGCCGCAGAGCCGCAAGCAATGGAGCGCGGGTGTGTCCGCAGGACCACCCGCAGCAATCTCAAACGCCGAGCGCTCCATCCGCCTGCTGCGACTGGTGCTGCGCACACAGTCGCGCTCCAAAGAACTTGCGCGGCTTGCTCAAATTTTTCGGGATAGTATTACGAATGCAGACCATTGGGGAAGAAAAGCGCGGAGTGGCTCCCTGTTTCAGTTTTCCTGCTGACCAGTTTGTGGTTGGGGAGGTGGCGATCAGAAGCGTTCGCGGGCGGTGGCGATGTCGCGGTGGATTTGTTCCTTTAGTTCGGTGAGGTCGCGGAATTTTTGTTCATTGCGCAGCTTGTCCACGAAGGTCAAATCCATCCGGCGGCCGTAGAGGTCGCCGGTGAAGTCCAGAAGATGGACTTCGGCGCGGAGGGCGGGGGATTTGTCCTTGAGGGTGGGGCGGAATCCGAGGTTCAGCACGCCGCGGTGGTTGCGGCCGTCCAGGTGGGGATGAACGGCGTACACGCCGGTGGGCGGGAGGGTGAGGCCGGTGACGTCGAGGTTGGCGGTGGGGATGCCCAGTTTTGTTCCGAGGCCGTCGCCGCGAACGACTTCGCCGCACAGTTCGTAAGGCCGCCCGAGACGCTGGCTGGCGGCATCCAGGTGGCCCTGGCGGATGGCCTCGCGAACGCGGGTGCTGCTGACGACCTGGCCGTCGAGGGAGACGGAGGCCATTCCGTGGACGGTGAAGCCGAGTTGCGTTCCGAGTTGTTTGAGGAGCTCGACGTTGCCCGAGCGGCCGCGACCGAAGGTGAAGTTGCTGCCGACGCAGAGGCTGTTCAGGCACCCGAATTCGCGGACCAGGCCGTGGATGAAGTCATTGGCCGGGCGTTCGCTGAAGGCGCGGTCGAAGTGGATGAGCAGGAGGGCATGAACGCCGAGGGATTCGATGACGCGAAGTTTTTTGGAGAGGGGATAGATGAGGTCGGGCGCGCGCCGCGGGGCGACGACACTGGCCGGATGGCGGTCGAAGGTGATGACGACGGGGATGCCCTCACACTGTTCGGCGTCGGCGATGGTCTGGCGGATGACCTGTTGATGGCCGAGATGAACGCCATCGAAGGTGCCGATGGCCGCGCAGACCTTGCGGTTGGCGGAGGGCAGTTCGCTGGCGGAGCGGAGGAGTTTCACGAGGGGTTGTTGAGCTGGAGCATGGGAATGACGCGTTGCTCGAGCCGGGGGATGTCCAGTTGGAGAATCTGGTCGAGGGGAAGGGCGTTCTCGACGTCGAATTTCCCGGAGGCGGTGCGTCGGAGGGAGGCGAGGTGGGCGCCGCAGCCGAGTTGCTGGCCCAGTTCGTGGACGAGACTGCGCACGTAGGTCCCCTTGGTGCAGGCGATGCGGAACTGGCCGCAGGGTTCGTCGTAACGGGTGAATCGGAAGCTGTAGAGGTGGACCAGGCGCGGCTTGCGTTCCACCTCGATGCCCTTGCGGGCGAGTTTGTAGAGCGGGACGCCGTCCTTCTTGACGGCCGAGACCATGGGCGGGGTCTGAAGGCGGTCTCCGATGTAGGTGGCGGCGGCCGAGTTCAGTTCGTCGAGGGTCATGGGAGGGACGGGAAGAGAGGCGGTGATTTCGCCGTCGGCGTCGTAGCTGTTCGTGGTCTGTCCGAAGCGGGCGGTGCCTTCGTAGATTTTGTCGGTGGCCATGAGTTTGTCCGAGAGGCGTGTGGCGCGTCCGAGGACGAGGATCAGCAGGCCGGTGGCGTTGGGGTCGAGGGTGCCGCAGTGGCCGGCCTTTTTGATCTTGAAGCGGCGGCGGACAGAGTCCACGACGTCGTGGGAGGTGAGTCCGGAGGGTTTGTCAACGAGGAGGGCGCCATCGAGGGGATCGAAGGGTTGGATCATGAGGCAAGGCCAGGGAGGGGCGGGTGCGGGGTCAGGACTTTTTGGAATCGGGCCGGGGTTGGGTGTCGCGCTGGTCGAGGGCCTTGCGGATGGCGGACACGACGCGGCGTTGAACGGAGAGCGGTTTACCGGAGATGCGGGCCCCGGCGGCGGCGCGATGGCCGCCCCCTCCGAATTCCGCGGCGATTTTATTCACATCGATGGCGTCGCTTTTGGAGCGGAGGCTGATGCGGGTGATCTCGGGTTCGATCTCCTCGAAGACGCAGGCGACAATGACGGGTTCGATGGCGCGGATGTGATCGATGAGACCTTCGGAGTCGTTGGTTTCGGCGCCGGTGCGGGTGAAGTCGTTCTTTTTGAGCCAGAAGTAACCGATCTCGTTGTCGTGGGTGAGGTGGAAACTGTTATAGACGTGGCGGAGGAGCCGGATGCGGGACAGGGAGTAGGATTGATAGACCTCGTCGCAGATTTTGGCGAGGTTGGCGCCGCGTTTCACGAGTTCACCGGCGGCATTGTACGTGGAGGGCCGGGTGGTGGGGTATTGGAAGGAGCCGGTGTCCGTGGAGATGGCGGTGAACAGGCAGTCGGCGATGGCCGGCGTGACGGGCCACTTGGCGGACTGCATCAGGCGGAAGATGAGTTCGCCGGTGGAGGGGGTGTTGGGGGCGACCCAGTTCAAGTCGGCGAAGCGCGTGTTGCTGGGGTGGTGATCGATGTTGATGAAGAGCCCGCGTTTTTCGATGCAGGCGCCGGCCGTGCCGAGGCGGTCGAAGCTGGCGGCATCGGTGGCGATGACACAATCGAAGGAGTGTCCGGGCCGGGGGCGCTGGACGAGGCGGCCGGGGTCGAGGAAGGAGAGTTTGTGGGGGACGGTGTCCTCGTTCCAGATGAGGACCTCCTTGTTTTCATTCTTGAGGGCCAGGCCGAGGCCGAGTTGGGAGCCGATGCAATCGCCGTCGGGGCGGACGTGGCCGACGACGCAGAAGGTGCGGCTTTGGCGGATGGCATCGAGGATTCGGGAGATGATTTTGGGTTGGGCCTTCATCAGGAATTCAACGGGCTGGCGGGAATGCGGCGGCACGGGAAGCCCGCGGAGGAGCCGGTGGTTCAGCGGCTCATGGGGTTTTATCCGGGGGCGAGGAGCGTTCCAGTTCCTCGATGATCTGGAGCACCTGATTGCCGCGGGCGACGGAGTCGTCGAGGACGAACTGGAGGCGGGGGGTGTATTTGAGGACGACGGCGGCGGCGACGAGGTTTTGGATGCGGCCGCGGTGGCGGGCGAGCAGGGCCATGCCGCCGCGTTGTTGTTCGGGAGTGCCGAGGATGCCGACGAAGACCCTGGCGGAATGGAGGTCGGAGGAGAGTGTGACGGCGTTGACGGTGATGAGGCCGGCCTCCTCGACGGGGAGTTCACGACGGACGGCCTCACCGACCTCGCGTTTCAGGAGTTCGCGCACTCGGAGATGTCTCAGGGACGGCATAACGCTTCCCTCGCGATTGTCAGAGTTTTGAGGCGGTCTTTTCGACCGTGTAGCTCTCGATGACGTCGCCGGGCTGGAAGTCATTGAAGCCATCGAGGCGGATGCCGCATTCCATTCCGGCGCGGACCTCGTTGACCTCGTCCTGGAAGCGGCGCAGGGAATGGACGGCGCCTTCGAAGATGAGGTTTTTGCGGCGGACGACGCGGACCTTGCCGCGGGTGATGCGTCCGCTGGTGATGTTGCAACCGGCGACGTTGCCGCCCTTGGAGAGTTCGAAGATCTTGCGGACCTCGGCGGAGCCGGTGACGACCTCCCTGAGCACGGGGTCGAGCAGGCCGGCCATGGCCTCCTTCACCTCATCGATCAATTCATAGATGATGGAGTAGAGTTTGATCTGGACGCCTTCACGTTTGGCGATGTCGGCGACGCCGCTGTCGATGCGGGTATGGAAGCCGAGGATGATGGCGGAGGAGGCGGAGGCGAGGGTGACGTCGGACTCGGTGATGGTACCGACGGCGCTGTGGATGACTTCGAGGGAGACCTTGTCGGACTCGATTTTCTGGAGGGCCTCGACGATGGCCTCGACGGAGCCTTGGGTGTCGGCCTTGACGACGGTTTTGAGGATTTTGGCGGAGGAGGCGTCGAGAGTGGCGAAGAGGTTTTCGAGGGTGACCTTGGCGCTGCGCGTTTCGTGCATCTGGCTGCGCAATTCCTGGGCGCGATCCTCGGCGAGGGCGCGCGCCTGTTTTTCGTCCTCGATCACGCTGAATTCGAGTCCGGCTTCGGGAACGCCATTGAGGCCGAGCATTTTGACGGCGACGGACGGGGCGGCTTCCTTGACGCGTTTGTTGTCCTCGTTGATGAGCGCGCGGACGCGGCCCCAGTATTGGCCGCAGATGACGGCATCGGAGACGCGGAGGGTGCCTTTGCGAACGAGGACGGTGGCGGTGGGACCGCCGGGTTCGAGGCCGGATTCGATGACATTGCCCTTGGCGCGGCGGGTGGGGTTGGCCTTCAGTTCCAGGATAAGGGCCTGGACGAGGATGGCTTCGAGGAGTTTGTCAATGCCCAGCTTGGTGAGGGCGGAGACATCGACGAAGATGGTTTCGCCGCCCCATTCCTCGCAGACGAGACCCTTTTCCTGGAGTTGTTTGCGGGCCTTCATGGGATCGGCGCTGGGGTGGTCCATTTTGTTGACCGCGACAATGATGGGGACATTGGCGGCCTTGGCGTGGTTCAGGGCCTCGACGGTCTGGGGCATGACACCGTCATCGGCGGCGACGACGAGAACGACGATGTCGGTGACATTGGCGCCGCGGGCGCGCATGGAACTGAAGGCGGCATGACCGGGGGTATCGAGGAAGGTGATTTGGAGCAGCTCATCCTTCTTCTCCGGATTCGGGAAGGCGATGGTGTAGGCGCCGATATGCTGGGTGATTCCGCCGGCTTCGCCCTTGGCGACATCGGCCTTGCGGATGACGTCCAGGAGCGTGGTCTTCCCGTGGTCCACGTGACCCATGATGGTGACGACGGGCGCCCGGGGTTGGAGGTCCTCGGGTTTGTCCTCGATGTCCAGCTCAACCTTGCGGATGGGGGTGGGGGCATGAACCTGACCGGCGCCGCGCTCGCGTTTTTCGACTTCGAATCGGAAGCCGTACTTCGCGGAGATGCGCTGGGCGATGGATTCGTCGATGGCCTGATTGACGGTGGCGAAGACTCCCAATTCCATCAGGTCGGCGATGACTTTGAAGGGCTTCTGTTTGAGCTGTTCCGCGAGGTCCCGGACGATGATCGGCGGTTTGAGGGTGATCAATTCGGCATCCGCGGGCAAGTCAATGCCGGGGGGAGCGGGGCTGGATGACCGGGCGGGTTCCTGACGGGGTTGGGTGGAGGGGGAAGTCCGGCCGGTGCCACTGCGGACGCCGGGTGTCTGGGTGGCACCCGGTCGTGAGCCCCGGCCATCCTGGCGACCGCGGCTGGTTTCCTGACGTCCGGCGGGGCGGGCGGGGAGTTTGACCGAGCCGACCTTTTCTCCGACGCGTGGGCGTGGAGGCAATTGAATGAAGCCGACCTTTTCTCCGATCTTGGGGCCTTCGGGTTCGGCGGGAGGTTCCGGGAGTGCCGGTTCTTCGCCGGGCGGTTCCTCTGTCGGGGTGGTGGCGGGCTCCACAGTGCTTCCGGCTTCAACGGGCGCGCCGGGTTCCTTTTCAACGGTCGGGGTGGCTTCGGGGGTTCCGGATTCCGCGGGTGTAGGCGGTGCGGGTTCCTCCTGGACGGGTTCGGTGACCAGAACGATGGGAGTGGGGGCGGCGGGTTCG
>DATKEE010000462.1:0-9210 GCA_035544555.1 Candidatus Methylomirabilota bacterium | reverse complement strand
CTCGGTCCCCTTTCGCAGATCGATGACGCCCTCGACGCGGCCCGTCACCGGTTGATCGAACCGGTAGGGTTCCATGACCTTCGAAACTTTCGGCCCGATGGCACGGCAGATGACCATGGGATCGGCGACGCCCCTGGCGTTCGTCAGATGGAGAACGCGGGACGCGAAATCCACCTGGACTCCGTCGGCACGGGCGTGCTGTTCGCCTCGCCGCGCCTCCGGATTCACCAATCGCAGGAGCAGGTTGGTGTACTGGAACGCGGACTGGAGATGATCGACCGTCTCCCCCCTGAAGGAGAGATCCCCGAGCGTGATCGAACCGCGCGCTCCGAGCAGGCTCTCATCGTGCCAGCGCCCCCACACCTCCCCGTCCAGTTCCGCGGGGGCGCGAAACTCGAGGAATTCGAGGGCGCGCCGTTGATCGGGCTCGAGCACGGGTTTTACGAGCGCGGGATCGAACCGGCTCTGGATTTTCCAATGATAATCCTTCGTCCGTTCGTGACCGGTATAGCTGATCCTGGATTCTCCCTCCGGACGCTCGACGTGCAGATCGGGCAGGCGCCAGACGAAATTCGAGTAGGTGAAATGGGATCGGGCGGCATCGGCCGGAATTCCCCGGAACGAACAGCGCCCCACCTCGAACTGTCCGTCCAGCCGGAGCGTCGGCTTAACTTCCCCGCGCCAGTCGGGAGCGGCATTGGTCCATGCGGGCAGTCTGGCGCGCGCCTCGGAAACCACCCGCGGAGGCAGCTCCCAGGCGAACTGGTTCAACCATCGTCGCGCATCCGGTGACAGCAGGGGCAGTATCTGCAGCACATCAAACTCGACGACGGCCTCCGCGCGCGCCTCGCGCGTACCGACATCCACGGTGCTGCTGGCTGACAGGGTTCCCCCGTAGAGGGCGGCCTGAAGGTTGGTCACCGAAAGCCAGGGGGCTCGCCAGGCCCCAGCCATTTCGGCGCGTTCCACTTCAAGATGCGGACCCGCCAGGTCGTCCAAAACGGCGGCCCAATCCAGTTCGAAGGGTTCGAGTTTTGACCACCAACCCCACGTTTCATCCGCCAGCGTCGCCTGATTTGAGTCACGGGGGACGCCTGCCATGTTCACTTCCACGCGCCGCGCCAGGCCCCAAGGCGAGCGAAGTTCCCGAAGTTCACCGCGCAACCTGCCATCGAGCGGAAGGGGAGTGTTCATCGACTGAATCCAGCCGGCGTCGAACGCGATGGCCCCGGCGTTACCCCAACGAGTTTCCATCTCATGGATTTCGCCGGTCAGCCCGGAATCAAACTGCCCGGAGCTTCCACTCCGCGGGGATGACGTGAGGCCGAGTTCGATGCGGCCCACACTTCCGTCCGGCCAGGACAGGCCGCCGGCGCGCAGATTCGCCCCGGCCACCTGCGAGGACTGCCGCGGGGACGGGGGCTGCAAGCGGGCGGTCAGGTGAACATTCGTGGCGGTTCCCCATGGCGTTGACGCGGAAGGAGCCGAAAGACTGAACTCCGCCTGAAACGCATCGGGCCGCATCGCGTCGCCACGGAAGGAGAGTTGCAATTCCGGAGGCGACTCGAATTGCAACGGATCGAGCCATTGAAGCAGGGTGCGTAACCGGGCCCGAAGAGCCGCGACATCAAATGGACGTTCCGGTCGTCGCGCCTCCCAGCGCCGCAGGGCGGAGGCGTTTGAAATGGTGCCCGAGAGTTGCAGCCGTGTGTCGGCGAACAGCGCGCGAAAGCCCTCAAGTTCCCAGGTATCGTCCGGCAGAAACCGAAGCGTGCTGGTGATGTGATCGACATGGAGGGTGACCGGGGGTGAAACGCCGGGTTGCAGCGGCCACGCCAGCATTCCCTCGCGCAGCACAAGCGAATCGACCTGGAGATTGAACCCCGCCAGTGCCCGGTGGTTGAGACGCACTTCCACCTCGTCCAGCATCAACCGCGGGCCTCCGTTCTGTTCGAGCACCACGTTGTCCGCGACGATGCCGCGGGTCCAGCGGAAGCGGAGGCGATCGAACTGAAGATCCAGCCCGCGAGACCGAAGTTCCGCGACGAGGGGATCCTTGAGAAATCCCGGCAGGCCGAATTGATTCAGGTAAATCGCGGCGGCGAGCGCCATGAGGAGAAGAAACAACACGGCCGTCCGGAGCCGGCGGAGAAATCGAAAACAGCGGGTCCGGCGTGAAGATTGGTCCGGACGACCCATGGTCAGGGGGATCTGGAGGGTGAAAGCCCCGTCTGAGGGACCGACAAAAACTGCCGCACAAACTCATGGTAGAGCATCACGGGGAATTCGAACACCGTCCACTCCCCATCGATAATCGCGGCGGCGTAGGGATGTTCGTGTCCGGACCGCCAGCCGAAGCGCAGGGTCCGCGTTTCGGTGCCTGCCTGCTGTTGAATCTCGAGTTCCACGGTGTGGTCTGTTTCATCAAAACCGTAATCCTTCAAGGCCTCCTCGCCGCGGGCGGTCCAGAAAACAGCGCGCAAGGTCCCCAGTCGATAGAGCGCCTCCTGCAGCGCGGCGGTGTTGAGGATGGAGCCCTGGTAGCCGGCGGCCACCGTCCACTGTCCGGCATCGTTGCGCTCGAGCCTCAACTTTCGCCCCATTTCGGTGAGGGTGATGGCACGGACGGCATTCGTGGAAAAACTCCACACCTGCCGGTCACGAATCTGCCACGGCGCCCGGGGAATCGTCTGCAAGGCGGAGGGCTGGATGGCGTACACCGAATCCTCGTCCGTGCGTCGAACGAAGACCCGATCCTCGCGGTTGGTGCTGAAATGGAGCGTGACGAACGGAGACGGACTGGTCGCGGTTCCCATCACATCGGAGCCATTCCAAAGCCGGACTTTGAGGGCGGGCGGATCCAGTCCATAACCCGCGAAATCCGTCACCACATCCTTGACGAAGCCGGAGACGCTGAGGTTTTTCAGATCCGCGACCAGATCCTTGACCAGGGCTTCGTCGGCAGGGACCGCCTCCGCGCCGGAGAGACGCCAGGAATCGTTGGTCCGCGTCACACTGAAGGCGGTCGCGCGCTCGATTTCGATCCGGCCGGGTTCCATCGGGGGCACCAGGAAGGGATCGCGGTATTCGTTATAGGAGGCGCGCAGTTCGCCGCGAAGCTCAAGCGGGACCAGGACGATGTTGGCATGCTGCGATCGGCGGGCATGGATGAAGCCGGGCCGGTCAGGCGGGCTGGAGCCGAACTGAATCGTGCGAACCTGGCCGGCTTCCGCGGCCAGCACCAGTTCCAGCACCGGATCCTCCAGACCATAGGGTTCCAGATCGACGTTTGGATCGTCGGATACGAAGCTTTCGACGCGGGTTTGCGCGAGTTGGAGCAACAGGTATTGAACCTTGGGGTTGTTCGCCCGCGCGGGCAGCGGCCAGTTCAACCGCCAGAGCTGAGTGCCGGAGTCGCGGAGCAGTTCGAAACCCGTGGGACCCGCGTTCGTCACTGCAATGCGATTCACGGCCAGTTGATCCAGATTCACCAGTCTCCGGCTGCGCCAATCCCCGGCGGACGACGGCAGCAAATCGAGCAGCGAGGCATCGGCCAGATAGACCCCTTCGTTGCCGACGACCTGGAGATAGACCCGGTCCGCCAACGGCGTGGTACCACCCACGAGAATCTGCGTCCGGGTGCCTTCGTGCTCGAGGATGATCGACGAATGGGGGTTTTCCAGGCCGAAGGTGGTCATTACCTCCGGTCGTTCGCTGATTTCCCCGGGGGTGATCTGAAACTGACGGTTGAGCTGAGCCAGGGCGGAGAGCAATCCCTCGATTCGCACCGGCTGGGCGGGATAATCCAACGGCAGTGTGAGGTGCCAGGCGCCGGAGCGCAGTTCCGCGCGGATCGTCTGGTTGGTGCGGCGCACTTGAATGCTGGTGGTTTGGCCGCTCCGGAAAGGTTCACCCAGCAGCGGCATCGAGGCCGGCGTGGGCGCCTCCTCCAGGTGGCGCTCGAAAAAGATTATGAAGGCGAACAACGCCGCCGCGGCAGCCACCAGCCAGCCTGTGCTTTTCGTGTTCATCAACAGGTTCCACCGATTCCCCGCGCGCCCGCGGTCACGATCTGCGTCTCAGCCAGACCAGTCCCCCCAACACCAGCACGGACGCCGGCATGCCCACCAGGAGAATCCATCGCACCATCGTCATCTGGGTTTCGGTCATGGACAGCCGATACTCCGTCACCGGACGCGGGCCGATTCCGCCGAGCATTTCGGTGCGGGCCAGGAGCCAGTTCACCGCCTGATGGGCGAAGTCCCGGTTCGCCTCCACATCGATGAACTGATTGTTCAAAAACAGGGAATCGCCGCAGACCACGATGCGTGTTGATCCGCTGCGAACTCCGCGGATGCTTCCCTTCTCCACGGCAACCATCAACGGTTTGCTCGACGGCGGCGCATCCGTGTGCTGGATTCTCGAGCCTTCCGAGATGCTGCCGATGAAACGGGCTCCGGCCCCGGTCCAGACCAGTTCCTCAACGTTTGCCGCATCCGCTCCCGCGGCGTCGCGGCCCAGTGCCCCCACCCGACGGGGCAGCAACAAGCGCAGCCTCGAACCGGCCAGGGGCCGGACAATGGGATGGTTGCTGAACTGTTGCGGGAGCAGATCGAATCCACTGCTCTGGGTATTCTCCGGATCCGTGACGAGCTGGTTGCCGACCTCCACCCCCCACCTGGCCAGCAATGGTTCCAGCCCGGTGGGTTCCGTGACCAAATAATTGAAGAGCACCATCAGACGCCGTCCCTGGCCAAGGTAATGTTCGATCTTCTCCAATTCTTCCGACGGCAAACGGTTCTTGGGACCGGCAATGATCAGAACATCGCAATCCGCAGGCACCTGGTTGGTCCCCGCAAGGGAGATCATGAAAAGGTCGAGACCGTCCGCACGAAGCACCTCGGTCAGTTTCGAGTATCCTTCGAGCTGCGTATCGAGCGGATCGTGCTCCCCGTGACCGGTGAGGAAACAGACCTTCAGTGGCTGGGGGTTCAGCACGCTGCTCAGCGCCGAAGTAAAGAGCAGTTCTCCGTTAAAGGTCTTGGTCCGCCGCTCGAACTCAATTCCGGTCTCCGAGGGGACCTGGTTGATCTCCGAGGTGGTGATCACACCGCCGGGAACGATGCGGTGCTTTTCGTTGGCGTCGAATATCACCACGTTTCTGTCCTCCAACTGGGACAGCGAGTATTCGGTCTTGATCAGATGAGCGGCCGCATCACGGAAATAATCGATCGACTCCACCCGGATTCGGGGGCTGGCCGCCTGGTACTCCTTGAGCAGCGCCATCACGGTGTTGTACACCGGTTCCTGCTTGTCGAAGTAAACGATGATTTTGACGTCGTTGGTGATGGAGCGCAGCAGCCCAAGGGTCATGGGCGACAACCCCGTCCGGCCCTCGCCGGTGGCGTGCACTCGCACGAAGTAACGCGCGCCAAGGTAGTTTGCCATCAGGACCAGCGCGGTGACCGAGAGCACCGCGAGGACGACGTTCAGGATCACCGCCCAGCGACGACCGGTCGAGAAGCTGGAGGTGGGGGAGGGTTCGGTGGGCATCGTCATTTCCAGCGCCTGCTTTCCACCACTTTCAGGGTCAGAAAAAGAAAGAGAACCGTCAGACTCAGATAAAACACGATCTGCCGCGTATCCACGACGCCACGCGCGAAATCGCGCATGTGTTCCAGCATCGAGATGTGACCGAAAACCCGGGCCATCCACCCGGACTGCGGCGGAATGCTGTAGGAGAGAAAACTGAGCACGAACAGGGTGACACCCAGGGCGAAGGAGATCATGGCCGCGATGATCTGGCTTCGGGTCAGTGCGGAGGCGAAGCAACCCAGGGACACATAGAGCGAACCCAGCAACAGGATTCCCAGATACGTGATGCCCAGCGTCCCCGGCGCCACCGCTTCCGAACCCGTGGAGAAGCTCCGTAGAACCAGAATGCAGCCGGCCATCGGCAGCCACATGATCAAATAGAACACCATCGCTCCCGCGTACTTGGCCAGCACCACCTGGGCGTCGCTGACAGGCGCCGTCATCAAGGTTTCGAATGTGCCGGAATTTTTTTCGTTCGCGAAGAGACGCATCGTGATGATCGGTGCCGCGAGCAACAGAATGAGCCAGAAATAATAAGTCTCATAGAACAATTCCGACATGGGCACCGGCGTCGGCTCCGTCCCCAGCGCCACCAGCAGGCTCCAAAAGCTCAATCCCAGAAGGAACAACACAACCGTGATGATCACGTAACCGGTCCAGGAAAGAAAAAATCCGCTCAGTTCCCGCCGGGTGAGGGTCAGAAACGCCTGCATCAGCGATCCTCCTCCCCGTCGGGTCCGGTCATCTTCACGAATATATCCTCCAGGGTGTGCCGTGTCCTCGTCAGCTCCCTCAATGGCCAGCCGCGGTCACGAGCCAGGACAAACACCTGCGGACGAATGTCGAAGCCCGCCCTTGGTGTCAGGGCGCAACGCTGGAACGCTCCTTCCGCGGGGGAAACATCGAAGTGCACCACCTCGGACATCTGCTCCCAACAATGGCGCAGCTCCCCGGCTGGAGCGGCGATCTCCGCAATCACCTGGCCGTTGTCACTCATGAGCCCCTGCAGCCGCTCGGGAGTGTCCGCCGCCAGAATGCGCCCCTGGTGCATGATCAACACCCGCGTGCAGGTCATTTCGACCTCGGGCAGAATGTGCGAGGAGATCAGGACGGTGTGATTGCGCCCCAATTCCTTGATGAGCTGGCGCACGGAACGAATCTGGTTCGGATCCAGCCCGATGGTCGGTTCGTCCAGAATGATCAGTTCCGGCTCGTGCACCAGCGCGTCCGCCAGACCGACCCGCTGCTTGTAACCCTTGGAAAGCTGCCCGATGATCTTGCGCCCGACGCCGGACAAACCGCACAGATCAATCACCGTCGCCACCCGCTCCCGCACAGCCGCCCGGCCCAATCCCTTCAACCGGCCCCGAAACCTGAGATACTCCACCACCCGCATGTCCGGATGCAGCGGATTGTTCTCCGGCATGTAGCCGATCCGCTTTCTCACCTCATCCGCCTCCGTGAACACGTCGAACCCCGCCACGCGCGCCGTGCCCGAGGTTGCCGGCATGTAACAGGACAGGATGCGCATCGTCGTGCTCTTGCCGGCCCCGTTCGGCCCCAGAAAGCCGACGATCTCCCCCCGCCCGACGGTGAAGGACAGATCCGAGACCGCCGTGTGGCCGGCGTATCGCTTGGTCAAATGAGCCACTTCAATCATCATGGGATGCGCTGATCCTCAGGGATCAAAAGTCAATCTAGTCAAAACCCCGCCTGTGGAGCCAACAAAAACTCGCCTGAAACGCCGCGCGGCACCACCCGGCAAAAGCCTTCCGGGCCGCCACCGTGTTTCGCGGGTGCCATTTGAGCCGGACCGGACGCCGAACCAAACCTGCCCCGGGGGGAATGCCAACCTTCGGGGTAAGGGCGGAGCAGAGGGATTCCCGCGGTCGTGGCTGCCGGAGGGGGGTGATGAACCGGGCACCCCACCCCAAATCAGGACTTCCATCATCTCAATCGCAGAGGCATCTGCAATTCCCGCAAGGTCACAAAACGGCCCCGCTCCTCCCGCGTGATGACGGACAACTTCAACTCATCGCCGGCGGGACGGGGAGCGACCAGCGCCGCCGCGAGCCCCAGGTCGGTCGTGCTTTGCCCGTCAATCGAGGAAACGACCAGCCCGGGTCGCAAATTCCCCTCGGCCGCCGCACCGGAATCCACCACATCGGCAATCAACAGGCCGTCGATGGACCTCACGGCCAGCGCGCCCGCCAGTTCGCGGGTCAGTTCCTGAAACTCCAGCCCCATGCGCTCACGAAACAGATCGCCTATCGGGCGGGACCGAACGTCAAGCTCCTCCCGCCGTCCGTCGCGTTGCACCGTCAGTCGGCATTCCTCCCCGGTCCTCGTCCCCAACAGGTCTGTCAATCGGATGAAACTCCCCGCTTCCGTCCCGTTCACGGCGACAATCCGATCCCCGGGACGCAAGCCGGCCGCGCGTGCGGGACTCTCTGGAAAGACGGAGAGCACCCGGCCGAAGTCCCTGCCCGCGCCCAGCCGCGTGCCAAACCAGCTCCGGTGAATCAACTCCGGCGTGTATATGTCAGACAGCGACTCCGTCACCTGCCGGATGGGAATGGCAAACCCGATCCCCTGCCCCCGCTTGTCCACGGCGACATTGATGCCGATGACCTCTCCATTCAGGTTGACCAGCGGGCCTCCGCTGTTGCCGGGATTGATGGCGGCGTCCGTCTGGAGCCAGTCCGGAACCTCGAGTCGCTCGTTGGAGTCTCCTGGCTGGCGGCGGATTTTTGAACTCAGAATTCCCCGGCTGACCGAACCACCCAGCCCGAACGGATTCCCGAGCGCGATGACGGTCTCGCCCAACAACACGTCGTCCTCCGCCGCGAACCTCACGGCCTTGAAGGTCTCCTCCGACTCGCGCTGCAGCTTGAGGAGGGCGATGTCGGTGCGCCTCGTGCCCACGATCGGCAGCGCGCGCACGGTGCGTCCATCCGAAAGTCTGACCCAGATTTCATCCGCCGATTCGATGACGTGAACGTTTGTCAGCACAAAGCCCTCGGGATCGATGATCACTCCGGATCCGGCCCCTGACACCGGCGGCAACTCCTGATAATAGGGCGCCCAGTTTTCCCGCCACCAATCGTAGAAGAAGCCGCGCCGTTGTACACGGGTCCGGGTGATGATGGTGACCACACTCGGCATCGCCTCCTCGATGGCGCGAACGGTGGCGTCCCGACGGAGTGTCTCCATCTCCCTTTCACCCAATCCCGCGCCCTCCACCTGCGACCATGCCGGACCGGGTTGGATCAATGCCAGCACGGCGATGAAGCTTAAAGCCTGCTTTAAAAATGGAAGGGGTTCTGTTTTCCCGGAAAAGGTTCTCATCCGGCGCAAAAAATCAGTGCGAATTTCAAACCGCATCATCACAACCGACAGTTGACGTTCAATTCTTGTTCAATGCCCCGGTTCCTGACTCCCGGCAACCGCGTCCCTCTGGCAGGTTCCGGACCCGCCACCGATGAATCGAGCCATTGCGGACGGATTGCTTCATCAGCCCGAGGGAACGCTTGACTTTGTCCGCGGAAGAGACGAAAAGCAACGCCAAGGTGTGGTTGTCCCCTTCCAGTCTTTACGCGGAATGGCGTGTCCATG
>DATKEE010000461.1:0-4240 GCA_035544555.1 Candidatus Methylomirabilota bacterium | reverse complement strand
CCCAATTCCTCGATTACCACGGCGCCATCCTCTGGTTGAATCATCCCCTCGTCCAACTCCCCTGGTTCCATCACCTCCCGGATGCCATCCAAAACCCATGGCAACAGGTCGCCGCCGGAGCCGCCCTGATCGCCGTCCTCTGTTTGCTCCGTTCGGGCTGGCGCGCGCTCCGACCTGAAAATTAAAGGTTTGCCCTCGGTCCCTCCCCCGGCTTTTATTGGGTCGAGAATGGATAAGGCGTTCTTTCCAAACCCCGAACAGCTGCAATCACGCGGCGCCTCCCAAGTCCGGTTCCACGATCTGGCCGCCACCGCCGCAGTCGGCCAGTTCGGCCGTCACGTGTTCATCCGTGCCGTCGTCGAGGTCAGCAATTATTGCCGTGAAAACTGCCGGTATTGCGGAATGCGCCGCGACAACCGCTCCCTCGACCGCCATCGCGCCCACGCCGATCAACTCGCCGACCTCCTCCTCAATCACCGCCCCGCCAGCGTCACCGACCTCAACATCCAGTCCGGCGAGGATCCCGTCGCGGTCCGCGAGGTTGTGCTCCCCCTCATCCGCACCCTCCGCCGCGAAACCACGCTCGGCGTCAGCGTTTGCCTCGGCACTCTCCACCCCGCCCTCTACGACGAACTCCGCGAAGCCGGCGCCAGCATCTACATCATCAAATTCGAAATCGGCGACCCCGTCCAATACGCGCTCTTCACCGCCCCGGGCGAACACGCCGAACGCCTCCAGAACATCCGGCTGCTTGCCTCCCGCGGCTGGCGGGTCAGCTCCGGTTTCATCGCCGGGCTCCCCGGCCAGACCCCCGAACATCTGCTCTCCAATTTCCACGTCGCCGCCGATCTCCCGCTCGCCGGTTGCAGCGTCAGCCCTTTCATCCCCGGCGACGAAACCCCGCTTGCCTCGGCCGCCACGGCGGACATCGACCTGACCCTGAACTGCATGGCCGCGCTGCGTTTGATGCGGCCGGGTTGGGTGATCCCCGCCGTCAGTGCCCTCAATCTCGCCGCACCCGGCACAGGTTACGGCCGCGGCCTGCGCACCGGCGCCAATCTGGTCACCATCAACCTGACCCCCACCGGCATGCGGGAGGATTATCTCCTCTATAAAAGAGAACGTTTCATCATGACCGAGGACCGCATCCTTGCTGCCATCGCCGCCGAAGGCCTGGAACCCTCCCGCACCGGTCTCGCCCACTACTACCGTACTCACGAGCCCCTCAACCCCGCCCACCCTTCCATCCACGCCGCCGCCGCCTGACGCTCCCCGCCCCACTCAACGTCACACTCTCCCCGTGCGCGTTGTTCATAAAGTATGTCGCAGTCCCGCAAACAGTATCCGTTCGATCTCATCGAACAGAAATGGCAGCAGGCCTGGTCGCGCCAGGAAACCTTCCGCGCCTGGAACCCCGGCGATCCCATCCCCCATTCGCATCCCTTCGCCCGCCGCCACAACCTCCGGGACACCCAACCAGATTCCCTTCCGCCCAAGTACTACATCCTCGACATGTTCCCCTATCCCTCGGGCGCCGGCCTCCACGTCGGCCATCCCGAGGGCTACACCGCCACCGACATCCTGGCGCGCTATCGTCGTGCCCTCGGTTTCAATGTCCTCCATCCCATCGGCTGGGACGCGTTCGGCCTTCCCGCCGAACAATACGCCATCAAAACCCGGCAACACCCACGCAAGACCACCGAGGCCAACATCGCCACCTTCAAGCGCCAGATTCAGTCCCTCGGCTTCACCTACGACTGGTCCCGGGAAGTGGACACCACCGACCCCCGCTACTTCAAATGGACCCAGTGGATTTTTCTTCAGATCTACAACTCGTGGTTCAATCCCGTCACCCGGCGGGCCGAGCCCATCGGCACGCTGAAGGATCCGTCCGACTTGAAAACGGAGACCGAACGCCGCGCCTGGCGCGACTCGAAACGCCTGGCCTACGTGTCCGAAGCCCCGGTCAACTGGTGCCCCGAGCTCGGCACCGTCCTCGCCAATGAGGAGGTCATCGACGGCAAAAGCGAGGTGGGCGACTTCCCCGTCATTCGCAAACCGATGCGCCAATGGATGCTCCGCATCACCGCCTACGCCGAACGCCTTCTCGACGATCTCGACTCCATCGACTGGAGCGATTCCCTCAAGGAAATGCAGCGAAACTGGATCGGCCGCAGCGAAGGCGCCGAGGTGGTCTTTCCCATCGCCGACTCCGCAAAATCGATTCCGGTCTTCACCACGCGTCCCGACACGCTGTTCGGCGCCACCTACATGGTTCTCGCGCCCGAGCATCCACTCGTCGATGAGCTGGCCACACCGGAGCAGCGCAACGCTGTGCGGGATTACAAGGCCGGTGTCGCCCGCAAAAGCGATCTCGAGCGCACCGAACTCGCCCGCGACAAAACCGGCGTCTTCACCGGCTCCTTCGCCATCAACCCGGTCACCCAAAAACCAATCCCCATCTGGATCGCCGACTACGTCCTCGCCACTTACGGCACCGGCGCCATCATGGCCGTCCCCGGTCACGACACGCGCGATCTCGAATTCGCCCGCATGTTCGACCTCCCCATCCTCAAGGTCGTCGAACCGCCCGCCCATGAGCCTTGGGAGGGTTTCATCGGCGAAGGCATCGCCGTGAACTCGCCGCTCATCGACGGCCTCCCCACGCACGAAGCCAAACGCAAAATCATCGATCGGCTCGAACAGGAAGGCCGCGGACGCCGCACCATCAATTACAAACTCCGCGACTGGCTGTTCAGCCGCCAACGCTACTGGGGCGAACCCTTCCCCATCGTCTGGAGAACGGACCCCGCGGGCAACCTCCAGCACGAAGCCCTGCCGGAGTCCGATCTCCCCGTTCTCCCGCCGCCCCTCGACGATTACAAACCGACACCCGACGGCCGGCCGCCGCTCGCCCGCGCCACGGATTGGATCACCCTGCCCGATGGCTCCACGCGCGAAACCAACACCATGCCGCAATGGGCCGGCAGTTGCTGGTATTACCTCCGCTACCTCGACGCCCGCAACGAGACCGCTCTCTGCGACCCCCGGGCCGAGCGCTACTGGATGGGCACCACTCCGCCTTCGTCTTCCACGGCGCAAGGCGACCACGCCTCCTCTCCTGACCGCAAGCCCACTCCCGGCGTCGATCTTTACGTCGGCGGCACCGAGCACGCCGTCCTTCACCTCCTCTACGCCCGTTTCTGGCACAAGGTCCTCTTCGATCTCGGCCACGTATCCACCCCCGAGCCCTTCTTCAAACTCGTCAACCAGGGACTCATCCTCGGCGAGGACGGCCAGAAAATGTCCAAGTCCCGGGGCAACGTCATCAATCCCGACGTCATCCTGTCCGAATACGGCGCCGATGCGTTCCGCCTCTATGAAATGTTCATGGGCCCGCTCGAAATGGTGAAGCCTTGGAACACGAAGGGCGTCGAGGGCGTGTACCGGTTCCTCGGTCGCGCCTGGCGGTTGTTCATCGACGAAACCAGCCACCAGACGTTCGAACAGGCCGTGACCGCCGGCGGAGGCGCCCCCGCGGAAGCGCTGCTCGATCTGCTCCGATTGAACGAGGCCATCACCGACACCGAACCTTCACCCGATCAACTGAAGGTTCTCCACGCCTGCATCAAAAAAGTCACCGAGGACCTGAACGGCCTGAGATTCAACACCGCCATTTCCGCCCTGATGGTATTCGTCAACGAGGCGCTCAACTGGAAGACCCGGCCGCGTGTTGTGCTGGCCGAGTTTCTCGTGTTGCTGCAACCCTTCGCCCCGCATCTTGCCGAAGAACTCTGGGGCAGGCTCATGTCGCGGGAGAAAGCCGGCCCCCGCGACACCGCCCTGGCCCTTGCCTACCAGCCCTGGCCGGGGTTCGATCCCGCGTTGCTCGTCGAGGACACCCTCGAGATCCCGGTCCAGGTGAACGGCAAACTGCGGGATCGCATCGCCGTCCCCGCCACCGCTTCCCGTCAGGACCTCGAAACCGCGGCCCTCGCCTCCGAAAAAGCCCGGTCCTTTTACGAAGGCAAAACGGTGCGCAAAATCATCGTCGTCCCCGGCAAACTGGTGAACATCGTCACCGATTGATCCTCGCAGCCTCTTGGAGTGCGGTTGTGGGCGAAGCCCTCTACCGCTTTCGCATGCCGGACGGACGTTCATCCAGCGCACCCACGTCCCCACCCGCCCGAAAAGCGGCGAATCCGCTGCGCTCCATCGCCGCGCAACTTATGGCAATGCC